>JAGQTR010000315.1 GCA_020438915.1 Mycobacterium sp. | reverse complement strand
CAACCACCTCGGCCACTTCGCGCTCACGGGCCGCCTCTTCGACGCCCTGCGCGCCGGCTCGGCGCCGCGTGTGGTGAACGTCTCGAGCCAGGCCCACCGCATGGGGCGCATCCGCTTCGACGACCTGCAGAGCGAGGGCAGCTACCAGAAGTGGGTCGCCTACGGGCAGAGCAAGCTCGCCAACCTGCTGTTCACCCTCGAACTGCAACGCCGCCTCGACGCGATCGGCGCCGACACCATCGCCGTCGCCGCCCACCCCGGCGTATCCAACACAGAGCTCATGCGCCATATCCCCGGCTCCGGGCTGCCCGGATTCAGCCTGCTCGCCGGGCTGGTGACCAACAGCCCGCCCGTCGGCGCACTGGGAACGCTGCGGGCGGCGACCGATCCGGCAGTGCAGGGCGGCCAGTACTACGGCCCCTCCGGTTTCCGGGAGCTGGTCGGTCATCCAGTCCTGGTGAAGTCCAACAGCAAGTCACACGACGTCGCGATGCAGCAACGGTTGTGGACGGTCTCCGAGGAGCTGACCGGTGTGAAGTTCGGGGTGTGAAAGGCCCCGGTGCGATGCGCTCCGTCAACGAGCATCGCCAAGTGGTCGCCGGCTTGATCGCCGCCCGGCGGCCGGTCACGCTGCCGGTTTCCCACAACACCGCTGCGCTGGGTCTGGTTCTCGCCGCGGATGTGGTCGCCCCCCTTTCGCTACCCGGCTTCGACAACTCGGCGATGGACGGATACGCCGTCCTCGCGCACGACATTGCGACGGCGTCGGCAGACGCCCCGGTGCGACTTCCGGTCACCGAGGACATTCCGGCCGGCCGCACCGACATACCGACGATCACCGCCGGCACCGCACACCGGATCATGACGGGCGCGCCGTTGCCCACCGGTGCGACGGCGGTGGTTCCGGTGGAGTCCACCGACGGCGCCATCGGGACCGTCACCATCCGGGCTGCCGCCACCGCGGGTCAGCACATCCGGCGCGCCGGTGAAGATGTCGCCGCGGGGACCGCGGTGCTGCGGGCCGGTCAGGTGATCACACCGGCGGCGCTGGGTCTGGCGGCCGCGCTCGGCCTTTCCGAGCTGACGGTGGTGCCGCGCCAGCGGGTGCTGGTGGTATCGACCGGAACGGAGTTGGTGGCCCCGGGCACCCCGTTACAGTCCGGCCAGATCTACGAGTCCAACGCGGTGATGCTGGCCGCCGCGGTACGTGACGCGGGCGCCGAGGTGGTCGCGGCGCCGATGACCGGCGACGACGTCACCGCGTTCCGCGAGACGCTGCGTCGCCACCTTGGTGATTGCGATCTGATCATCACCACCGGCGGCGTCAGTGCCGGAGCCTATGAGGTGGTCAAGGACGCTCTGGGCGGCGCTTCCGGCAGCCACGTCGAGTTCGTCAAGGTCGCGATGCAGCCGGGCATGCCACAGGGCGCGGGGACCTTCCGAGTTGACGGAGTTGATGGGCCCGGCACGCCCATCGTCACGCTGCCGGGAAACCCGGTCAGCGCACTGGTGTCGTTCGAGGTGTTCATCCGCCCGGCGTTGCGGGTGGCCATGGGGCTGTCGAATCCCGACCGTCCGAGGCGCACCGCGGTGCTGGCCGAAACCCTCACCTCGCCCCGCGGGAAACGGCAGTTCCGGCGCGGCATTCTGCAGGCCGACACGGTCACCAGTTATGGACCTCCGGCCTCGCATCATCTTCGTTGGCTGGCCTCGGCGAACTGCCTGCTCGAACTCGACGAGGACACCGCCGAGGTGGCCGCGGGCGAACGTGTACCGGTATGGGACCTACGCTAGCGGGCCGTCACCGTAGAATCGCTGCACGATGGCCAGACGCCCCGACCTCAAGACAGGCCCAGCGCGGCTGGCAGCCCTGGTTCGTTCTTCCGTTCCCCCGATGCACCCCGAAGGTCTGCCGTTCGTCGGCGTGAGCCTGGCGGTCGCCTTGGCAGGACGCCGGAACCCCTGGCTGCGCCGCGCCGGGCTCGCCTCCGCGGCAGCCAACGCCGCATTCTTTCGGCACCCGCCACGAAAGCCGCCGACCCGGCCGGGTTTGGTCGTCGCTCCCGCCGACGGACTCATCTGCATGGTCGACGAGGAGATACCGCCGAGCGAACTCGGTCTGGCGGCAACCCCGTTGCCGCGCATCAGTATCTTTCTGTCGCTGCTGGACGCGCACGTCCAACGGGCGCCGATCGGCGGCGAGGTAATCGCCGTCGCCCACCGGCCGGGCCTGTTCGTCTCCGCCGATCTGGCAGCCGCCAGCGCGGACAACGAACGCAACAGCGTCGTCATCCGCTCCGCGACCGGCGCTGAGGTCGTCGCCGTGCAGATAGCGGGCTTGCTCGCGCGCCGGATCGTCTGCGACGTGAAACCCGGCGACAACATCGGAATCGGCGACACCTACGGGCTGATCCGGTACGGCTCGCGGCTGGACTCCTACTTGCCGGTGGGCTCGGAAATCCTGGTCGAGGTCGGGCAGCGGGCGCTGGCCGGCGAGACCGTGCTGGGTGAGCTGCCGTGATCAAGCCCCGCCGGCACCGCATCAAAGCGCCCGTCATGAGCGTGCGGATCCTGCCCAGTGCAATGACGGTCGCAGCCATTTGTTTCGGGCTGAGCGCGGTGAAGTTCGCGCTCGAGAACCGGCCGACGGAGGCGATGGCGTTTCTGGCGATCGCTGCCATCCTCGACGCGCTCGACGGGCGCCTAGCCCGGGCACTGAACGCGACGTCGCGCATGGGCGCCGAGATCGACTCGCTGGCCGATGCCGTGAACTTCGGTGTGGCCCCGGCCTTCATCGTCTACGGCACGCTGCTGTCCACATCCCGGATCGGCTGGATCGTGGTGCTGCTGTATGCGGTGTGCATCGTGTTGCGGTTGGCCCGCTTCAACGCCATGCTCAGCATCGACAAGCCCGAGTACGAGAAGAAGTACTTCGTCGGTATGCCAGCGCCTGCGGGAGCGATCGGGTCGATCGGACCGTTGGCCGCCAAGATGCAGTTCGGCGAGGGCTGGTGGACCTCCGAGCCCGCGGTCGTGATCTGGATGATCACCGTCTCGCTGCTGGTGGTCAGCACCTTGCCGATGCGCAAGATCCACACGTTTGCGGTGCCACCCACGATGGTTGCGCCGCTGTTGGCGTTGCTGGCCATCGGCGTGGCCGCCGCGATCCTCTACGGCTACCTGGTGATCCTGGTGATCATCGTGGCCTACGTCGTGCACATCCCGTTCGCCATCCGCACCCGACGATTCCTTGCCGCACACCCCGAAGTGTGGGACGACAAACCTCGACAGCAACGCGCCGCACGACGGGCGATCCGTCGCGCCCAGCCGCATCGGCGGTCGGTGATGCGACTGGGTCTGCGCAAACCACCGAGAGGCTGACGTGGCCCCGGGCGCACACCTCACACTTACCGCTCGGCTCAATACCTCCGCGCTGGACAATCGGCGCGGTGTGATCCGACTCCATGCCGAAGCAATCGCGGCACTGGGCATCCGGGAATGGGACGCGGTGTCGCTGACCGGTGCGCGCACCACCGCTGCCGTCGTCGGCGTGGCGTCTGCGGGAATACCCACCGGTACCGCATTGCTCGATGACGTCACGCTGTCGAACGCGGGGCTGCGTGAGGACGCACCGGTGCTGGTCGCGCCGGCCACCGTGTTCGGCGCCCGTTCGGTCACACTGAGCGGTTCCACGCTTGCCACCCAATCGATTTCCGCGGCCACCCTGCGCCAGGCGCTGCTGGGCAAGGTGATGACGGTCGGGGACACCGTCTCGCTGCTGCCCCGCGACCTCGGGCCGGGCACGTCGACATCGCAAGCCAGCGCCGCGCTGGCCGCGTCGGTCGGCATCACCTGGACTTCGGAGTTACTGACCGTGACAGGCGTGGATCCCGCGGGACCGGTGAGCGTACAACCCAATTCGTTGGTCAGTTGGGGAACGTCGGCGTCTTTCGGACCCAAGGTCAGCACCGATGAACCACCGGTGTTGTCGGGAGGTGCCGTCGCCTTCGATGATCTCAAGGGCGCCCATGTTCAGGCCGGTAAGTTGACCGAATGGCTCAAGCTGGCCCTCGATGAGCCTGAACTTCTCGAAACACTGGGAGCCACAGCAAATCTCGGAGTTCTGGTGTCCGGTCCGGCGGGCGTGGGCAAGGCCACCATGGTGCGCACGGTGTGCGCGGACCGGCGGTTGGTCGAGCTGGACGGCCCGGAGATCGGATCGCTGGGAGCCAGCGACCGGCTCGCGGCGGTGGCCGACGCGGTCGCGAAGGTCGGGTCCGCCGACTCAGGCGATGGCGCCGGCGGGCACAGCGGCGGTGGCATACTTCTGATCACCGACATCGATGCGCTGCTGCCTGTCCCCGCCGAGCCGGTCGCAAGCCTGATCCTGGCGGAGTTGCGCAAGGCGGTCGCCGCCAATGGCGTGGCGTTGATCGCCACGTCCGCCGTCCCCGACAATCTCGATGTCCGGCTGCGGGCGCCGGATCTGTGTGACCGGGAGCTCGGACTGAGCCTGCCCGATGGCAACACCCGCACACAGTTGCTCGAGGTGCTCTTGCGGGGCGTTCCGGCCAGAGACCTGCAGCTCACCGAAATAGCGGAACGCACTCCCGGTTTCGTGGTCGCCGATTTGGCGGCTCTGGTCCGCGAGGGTGCGTTGCGAGCCGCGGCCAGAGCGAGCCACGACGGGGCACCCCCGGAACTCACCCAGCAGGATCTGACGGGTGCGCTGGGCGTCATCCGCCCGCTGTCGCGCTCGGCGACCGAAGAGTTGGCCATCGGTTCGGTCACGCTCGAGGACGTCGGCGACATGGTCGACACCAAGCGTGCGCTCACCGAGGCTGTGCTCTGGCCGCTGCAACATCCGGAGACGTTCGAGCGCCTCGGTGTGCAACCGCCGCGCGGCGTGCTCCTCTACGGCCCTCCCGGATGCGGCAAGACCTATGTGGTGCGTGCGCTCGCCAGCTCGGGCCGCCTCAGCGTCCACGCTGTCAAAGGTGCAGAGCTGATGGACAAGTGGGTCGGTTCGTCGGAGAAGGCGGTGCGCGAATTGTTCCGCCGCGCACGCGATTCCGCACCTTCGCTGGTTTTCCTCGATGAGATCGACGCGTTGGCGCCCCGGCGCGGACAGAGCTTCGATTCGGGGGTTACCGACCGCGTGGTGGCTGCGATGCTGACCGAACTCGACGGTATCGATCCGCTGCGCGACGTGGTGGTGTTGGGTGCGACGAACCGCCCGGACCTCATCGATCCGGCGTTGCTGCGGCCCGGCCGGCTGGAGAAGCTCGTGTTCGTCGAGCCGCCCGATGCCGAAGCTCGCAGCCAGATCCTGCGGGCTGCCGGGAAATCGGTGCCCCTGGTCGCAGAGGGACCCGAGGCCGTCGACCTCGACGCGTTGGCCCAGGATCTCGACGGTTACAGCGCCGCGGACTGCGTGGCGCTATTGCGGGAGGCGGCGCTGACGGCGATGCGCCGCTCGATCGATGCTGCCGACGTCACGGGCTCCGATGTCGCCGCGGCGCGCGAGGCGGTACGGCCCTCACTTGATCCCATCCAGGTCGAAGCACTGCGGGAGTTTTCTGCCGCACATTGAGTTCGGCGACTAGCTAGCCATGCTCTCCGTACTCATCGAACCAGTAGGCGAGCTTGCCCCGCCGGCTCACCGCGCGCAGCCGTCGTTCCGCCGCCTCTCTCATCGCTGTGGTGGTCACGATCAACAGCTCGTCCCCGATCTCCAGACGGGTGACGAGTTGGGGCACGAACGACTGGCCCGCCCGGATGATGAGCGTGATGACGCTGGGGTCGGGCAACCGCAGCTCCAACACAGTTACGTTGTGCAGCCGCGACCCGGGCGACACCGTCATGGTGATCAGTTCCGCACCCAACACGTCCAGCGGCGCGGCGTCGACCTGGATCTCGCGTGTGGTGTCGCGCGGAATGAGGTTGAGCCGCTCGGCGATCCGCCGCAAACCCGGTCCCTGTACCAGCGTGAACACCACCACCAGAATGAACACGATGTTCAGCAACCTGATGCTGTCGGGAACGCCGGCGACGATCGGGTAGGTCGCCAGCACAATCGGTACCGCCCCGCGCAGGCCTGCCCAGGACACGAAAGCCTGCTCCTGCCAGGGCACGCGAAAGCCGATGAGCGACGCCATGACCGAGATCGGACGCGCCACCAGCAGTAGCACCAGGCCCGTCACGATGGCCGGCACCACTTCGCCGGGCAGTTCGTTCGGCGACACCAGCAGACCCAGGATGACGAACAGCCCGATCTGAGCCAACCAGCCCGACCCCTCAGCGAAGGACCGGGTCGCCGAGCGGTGCGGCAGTCCGGAGTTGGCGAGCATCACGCCGGCCAGGTAGGCAGCGATGAACCCGCTGGCATGCGCGGAGCCGGCCGCGGCGAACGCAAGCATGCCCAGCCCGAACGTGGCGAGCGGATAGAGCCCGGCAGCGGGCAACGCGATGCGCCGCAACGCCATCGCGCCCAGGAACCCGACACCCAGCCCGATGGCGGCCCCGACGGCCAATTCGTACACAAGCGTCGCCACGATCGCGCCCGGGTCTAGCTCCAGCGGTGTCGTGCTGAACAGCAACACCAGGATGACGGCCGGGGCGTCGTTGAAGCCTGACTCCGCTTCCAGAAGGCCCCCCACTCGCCTGGGCAGCGGCACGACGCGGAGCACCGAGAACACCGCGGCGGCATCGGTACTGGAGACGATCGCCCCGAGCAGCAGGGCCAGTTGCCAGTTCATCCCGAGCAGCCAGTGCACCGCTGCCGCGGTGACCAGCATGCTCACCCCGACACCAACCGTCGCGAGCACTGCGGCAGGAGCCAGTACTTGTCGGATGTCGCTGAAACGGGTGGTGAGCCCGCCCTCGACCAGGATGAAGCCCAGCGCTGCGGTCCCGAGGCCCTGCGCCAGTTGCGCGCTGTCGAAGTTCAATCCGATACCGGCCTCGCCGACAAGCACGCCGACCCCGAGGAACAGCAATAGGCTGGGCAGACCGGCTCCAGTGGCCAGCCTTGTGGCGGCGATGCTCGCCAGCAGCACCAGGCCACCGATGAACAGCGCCACGTAAAGCTGGTGCAGGCTCACCGGTGCAAGTAAAGCAGGAGCGACATCTGTTGCCTTTGGCGGCGAAGGAGACACCCATGCGGATCGTGATTGCCGGCGCCGGTGCTGTCGGTCGATCCGTCGCGCAGGAACTGGTGGATTACGGCCACAAAGTCCTGCTCATCGAGAAGGAGTTCGCGCGCTACGCACCGTCGGTGGTTCCGGGTGCCGAATGGTTTCTCGCCGACGCGTGCGAGGTCTCGTCCCTGGAGGAGGCCGAGATACAAATCTGTGACGTCGCCATAGCCGCCACCGGCGATGACAAGTCCAACCTCGCCATGGCATTTTTGGCCAAGACCGAATTCGGAATCGACCGGGTCGTCGCGCGGATCAACGACACCCGCAACGATTGGCTCTTCACCGAATCGTGGGGTGTCGATGTGGCGGTCTCGACACCTATGGCGCTGGTCGCCGCGGTGGAGGGCGCGATCGACGTCGGCCACCTGATACGCCTGATGGATCTCGGGAGGGCGTCGCGATCGGGATTGGGGCAGGGTTCGGCCAACGTCGCTAAGCTCACGCTGCCCCCGGACAGCCGACTCGTGGGCCAACGGGTTCGCGACCTCACGATGCCGACCAACAGCGCGCTGGTCACACTGCTGCGAGGCAACCGCCTCATCATCCCCGAGCCCGACACCGTACTGTGTGCCGGCGACGAGATGCTCTTCATCGCCGGATCGGCGGTCGAGGGCCGAATCAAAGCGATGATGCAGGGGCCTGACGGCTGACACAGCTGCCCTAGACTGGGCCGACCCGACGAGACGGAGCCATGCTCGCCATCCTCGCTGCCCACGCAGTCGCCACATTGTTGGCACCGCTGCTAGTGCACCGCTGGGGACGGATGGCCTTCTATCCCCTGGCCCTGGTACCGCTGGGCTCTCTTGTCTGGGTGGCGCTGAACTGGCCCGGCAGAGATCAACCGCAAACGGTGGATGTGCCGTGGGTGCCCGAGCTGTCGATGAACATCGCGCTGCGCTTCGACGCGCTTGCCGCGATCATGAGCCTGCTGGTGCTCGGGGTTGGCGCGCTGGTGCTGTTCTATTGCGCGCGATATTTCCACCACAACGACGGTCAGAAGGAGAAACGGCTCCCCAGTTTCGCCGCCGAACTCGTCGCGTTCTCCGGCGCGATGTTCGGCCTGGTCACCAGCGACAACATGCTGGTGCTCTATGTGTTCTGGGAGATCACGACGGTGCTGTCGTTCCTGCTGGTCGGGCACTACGCCGAACGCGCGACGAGCCGTCGGGCCGCGACGCAGGCGCTGCTGGTGACGACGTTCGGTGGTCTGGCGATGCTGGTCGGCATCGTCGCGCTGGGCAACATGACGGGTACCTACCTGTTGTCCGAGCTGATTGCCAACCCACCGACCGGCCTGGCCGCCTCGGTGGCGGTGGTGTTGATACTCATCGGCGCGCTTTCGAAGTCGGCGATCGTGCCGATGCACTTCTGGCTGCCCGGCGCGATGGCCGCCCCGACCCCGGTGAGCGCGTACCTGCACGCGGCGGCGATGGTCAAGGCAGGCATCTACCTCATCGCGAGGATGACACCGGGATTCGCCGACGCCCCGGAGTGGCGGCCCACCGTGGTGACGCTCGGCCTGCTGACGATGGTGCTGGCGGGCTGGCGCGCCAGCCGGGAATACGACCTGAAGCTGATACTGGCATTCGGCACCGTCAGCCAGCTCGGCCTGATCACCGTCATGGTCGGTTCCGGGGGCAGCGAGATGATGCTGGCCGGTCTGGCATTACTTTTCGCTCACGCCATGTTCAAGGCGACACTGTTCATGGTTGTCGGGATCATCGACCACACCACCGGCACCCGTGACATCCGCCGGCTCGCCTGGCTGGGTGACCGCAGCAAGGCGCTGCTGATCATCGCGACGGGCGCCACCGCCAGCATGGCCGCGCTGCCGCCGTTCTTCGGATTCATCGCCAAGGAAGCCGGCCTCCAGACCGTGCTGCACAGCCCGACGCTGGGAGACGCGGCGCCGTTCGTTCTGACCGGTATCGTGCTCGGCTCGGTACTGACCACCGTGTACAGCCTGCGGTTCCTACTGGGTGCGTTCGCCCGTAAGGGATTACCTAAGCCCAGCACCCGGGTGGCCGAGATGCATCGGCCCGAGACCTCGTTCCTGATCCCGCCGGCCGTGCTGTCCGCTGCCGGCCTGCTGTTCGGTCTCTGGCCCTCGGGGCTGAACGACATCCTCGGCGACTACGCCGACACGATGCCCGACCCCGTCGGCCACGTCGCCGATTACCACCTGGCGTTGTGGCACGGTCTCAACCTGCCGCTGGCACTGTCGGGGCTCGTGCTTGCGGCCGGCATCGCGGTTTACTTCGGCCGAAGCCGACTGCGACACGTTCGAGCGGGGTTCCTGCCGTTGGCCAACGCCGACCGCATCTACGACGCC
>JAGQTR010000314.1 GCA_020438915.1 Mycobacterium sp. | reverse complement strand
CGCTGCTGACGGTACGGCGGCAGGGTCGGCATGTCTGCCCACAGGATCGGGCCTGCTTCCCCGAGCAGCCGGGCCAGTTCCTTGGGGTCGGTTGTCACCGCCAGCGTCGCGATGATTCCGTCGATGCGTTCGTTGGCGTAGCGCGGGAGGTTGTTGCCGTTGCCGCTGTGCAGGCTGTAGGCGTCCATCACCGACGATCCCGACGAGCCGCTTCCGGCCGCGCCACCGGTGCTTGCGACCAGCACGTCGATTTGGCCGTCGGGCAACGCCAGCGGGCCGATGTTCTCGTCGGCGACGTCCTCGACCGTGATGCCCGCCGGTGCACAGGAGTTCGCGATGGCTCCGACGGTGGCGGCGAGGCGGGCATTAGGTGTCTGATAACCGATCCGGACGGTCAGCGGAGTGTTGTTGATAGCGGCCCGGGCGGCATCGGCGTTGCCGGCGACGAACTGTCCGGCCTCCGGCGTGTTCTCGGCAGCTCCGTAGGCGTCCTCGGTTGCGGGGTTGAGCCGCGAGTTGAACACCGGCATCGTGGCATTACGCGCGATGGCCTCCCGCGGGGTGCACAGCGCCAGTGCCCGGCGCGCGGGCACCTCTGCCAGCGGCCCCTGCGGTGCGAAGATCAGCTGCTCGACCCCGGCCGAGGGGGCATCGGTCTGCACGTAGTCGTCGGGCAGGTTGAGCGAGCCCAACGATCCGGTCGCGATGTCGACGACGTCGTAGGCACCCTCGTTGACGCGGTCCTGCATGTCGGCGCTACGAGGCCACACGGTAACCCTGTCGGTGACCGGTTTGGCGCCCCACCACTTGTCGTTGGCGACGAGCACCACGGCGCCCTCGGCGGTCACCGAATCCAGCTTGTAGGGCCCCGACGACGGAAAACGCTTGACGTCGAGGTCCGGCGCCAGCTTCCAGGTGTTGTTCCAGACCTGGGCGATGCGTTCGACGACCGGCCCGTCGTTGTTGAGCAACGCCGTCGCGACCCCGCCGTCGCCGAGACCCAGCACGTCGGCAATGACGTGCGCCGGCATCATCGAGGTCGCGGCAAACAACTGGCCGTAGTCGGTGAACGGCCGGTCCGGCGCGAAGGACACCCGCGCCTTCTGCTGGCCAGGCGTGCAGTCGATGCTGGCGATATCGGCGTATCCGCCCCGGTTGGCCGCGTCGAACCGCGGGAACCTGCCTGATTGCGAGGCCCACGCCAGCACCATGTCGTCGCAGGTGATCGGCTTGCCGTCGGAATACACGGCTTTGGAGTTGATCTCGTAGTCGAGGACCAGCGGTGTCCGGCCCACCACCGAGATACTGCCGAAATCGTGGTCCCCCACGATCTGCCCCTCTGGACCGTGGTAGTTGAAGCCCGTGAGCACCCGGGCGAAGGCTTGGGGGCCGCCCGACGCGGCTCCGGCCACGGTGTTGGTGTTATAGCTGATCAGAGCGCCGTCGACGGCGTAGTCGATAGAGTCCGCCGCGCCCTCAGAACATGAGGTCAGACTGAGCGAGCCCAGTAAAGCCAGCACCGCCGACAGCAGGACGGTGCGATGCAAGCTCCGGCGAAGGGCCATCGGACCTACCGCCTCCTAGCGCTTTCCCGGTTTGTGCTTACCGGAGGGGCGTCCGGTCCTACTCGATGTGGGCCGGACGGGACGGACTCCCGGCGCCGGCTTGTCCGGCGGTGGAGCTTTCGGCGCCGGAGTCGACGGTGCCGCCACCGATGCCGGTTCGGCAACCCTGTGCTCGCCCTCATCGCCTGGCTGCGTCCCGGCGTCGACCGCCCTGGCCGCCGCCGTCTTGCGACGGTTGAGCACTCGATTGGTGTGCTTGCGCACCACGTCGGTGCGTTCGCGCAGACTCACCAGCAACGGTGTAGCGAAGAAAATCGACGAATAGGTTCCCACGATCACGCCGACGAGCTGAACCAGCGCGAGGTCCATCAGGGTCCCGACACCCAGCAGCCACACGGCGACCACCATCAGCGCGACGATCGGTAGCACCGAGATCAGGCTGGTGTTGATCGAGCGCATGAACGTCTGGTTGACCGCCAGGTTGGCCTGCTCGGCGAAAGTGCGCCGGGTGGCGTGTTCGAACCCTTCGGTGTTCTCCTCGACCTTGTCGAACACGATCACGGTGTCATAGAGCGAGAAGCCCAGAATCGTCAGCAGCCCGATCACGGTGGCCGGGGTGACCTCGAACCCGACGAGTGCGTACACCCCGGCGGTGACCACGAGGTCGAACACCAGTGTTGTCAGCGCAGCGATGGCCATGTAGCGCTCGTAGCGAGCGGTGATGTAGATGGCCGCCAGCACCAGGAAGACGACCAGTGCGATGAATGCCTTCTGGGTGATCTGGCCACCCCAGGTCTCCGACACCGCCGAATCGCTGATGGCCTGCTTCCCCGGCTGACCGTCGGAGCCCAACGGCTGAAACTCGTCGAACAGCGCCGTGCGCAGTTCCTCGGTCTCCTCGTTGCTCAACGTCTCCGAACGAATCTGAAAGGTCGCAGAGCCCCCACTGCCGACGACGACCACCGACTCCGGCGGCTTACCGATCGTGTCGTTGAAGACCGTTTCGACCTGCTGCGTGGTCGCCTGCCCCTCGCCGCGCGGGAACGACACCTTGGTGCCGCCCTCGAAATCGATACCGAAGGTGAAGCCGCGCAACACGATCGCCCCGACAGCCACGCCCACGATGACCGCACTGACGAGGTACCAGGCTTTGCGTCGGCCTATGACCTCGAAAGCACCGGTGCCGGTGTAGAGCCGGACGAAGAAGCCGTGGCGTGGCGCATCTTTTCCGCGGGATTCGAGATCGGGCGCATCGCTTGCCTCCGCCGTGACCGTCTCGGGTTGCTGGTGTTTTGCCGCCATGCGCCTATCCCCGTCCCACTGTTTGCGCGGCCACTCGACGTTCGCGTGCGATCTGCTGAACAGCCCCCAGGCCGTTGAGGCGTGGTTTGGCCATAATCGCGGACTTCGATGCCAGGTAGGCCAGCGGCCAGGTCACCAGGAACACCACGACGACGTCGAGAATGGTGGTCAGACCCAGGGTGAACGCGAAGCCCTTGACCTGACCAACCGCCAGGAAGTACAGCACCGCGGCGGCCAGGAACGTCACGGCGTTACCCGAGAGGATCGTCTTACGCGCCCTGGCCCAGCCGCGTGGAACGGCAGATCGGAACGAACGACCTTCGCGGATTTCGTCTTTGATCCGTTCGAAGAACACCACGAACGAGTCCGCTGTCATACCGATACCGATGATCAGACCTGCTATGCCGGCCAGGTCCAACGTGTAGTTGATGTATCTGCCGAGCAGCACCAGTATCGCGAAGACCATTGCGCCCGAGGCGACCAGCGACAGCGCGACCAGCAACCCGAGCACGCGGTAATAAAGCAGGGAGTACAGCAGCACCGCAAGCAGTCCCACCGCCCCGGCGATGAGCCCTGCCCGCAGCGACGACAAACCCAGCGTGGCGGACACGGTCTCGGCTTCGGACGACTCGAACGACAACGGTAGCGAGCCGTACTTGAGCACGTTGGCCAGTTCCCGCGCCGAATCCGCGGTGAACTGTCCGGTGATCTGGGTGCGTCCGCCCGGGATGGCCTCCCGGATCTGCGGTGCACTTACTACCTGCGAGTCGAGAACGAAGGCGGTTTGGACACCGACGTTGGCAGCGGTGAAGTCCGCCCAGATCTTGCTGCCCTCACTCTTGAACTCCACGTCGACCACGTTCTCGCCGCGCTGCTGGTCAAGGCCTGAGGTGGCGTTCGCGATCTGCTCGCCGCTGATGATCGAACTGTCCAGCAGATACACCTGCTGGCCGTCGGTCGAGCACGTCACCAATGGCAGGTTCGGGTCGTCGTTGCCGGCCAGCACGTCGTCCTCGCCGCACCGGGTTGCCTGAACCTGCATTGCCAGGATCTGGATCGCCTGCTCGGTACTTTGGCGTAGCCGCTTCTCGTCCTGGATGCGGGTTGCCAGCGGCACATCTCGGTCCCTCGGCGGACCCGGGGGCGCGGTCGCGGGAGCGGGCGGTGCGGCGGGGTCGGGCGCGGGGCCCGGGCTGGGCGACGGGCTCGGAGCCGGACTCGGGGCCGGCTGTTCGGGGAAGGGGCGAGGCTGCGGCGTTGGGGGCGCACCCGGCGTCGACCCCGGCGCTGCACCCGGCGGCAACCCCGGGTTCGCACCCGGCGGCAACCCCGGGTTCACGCCCGGGGGCAACCCGGGGATCGCGCCCGGCGGTACACCTGGAATAACACCGGGGGGCAGCCCGGGGATACCACCGGGCGGCCCTCCGGGCTGAGGTCCTTCCTGCGGCGGTGCGGCACTGTTGGCCGGGATTGCATGGATCACCGGGCGGATGTACAGCCGCGCCGTCTGGCCGAGGTTGCGGGCCTCGCTGCTGTCGTTGCCCGGCACTGTGATCACCAGGTTCTGGCCGTCGATGATGACCTCGGAACCGGAAACGCCGAGGCCGTCGACGCGGGCGCTGATGATCTGTTGCGCCTGGTTGAGCGCGTCCCGGGTAGGTGGCGAGCCGTCGGGGGTGCGCGCGGTCAAGGTGACCCGGGTGCCGCCCTGCAGGTCGATACCGAGCTTGGG
>JAGQTR010000313.1 GCA_020438915.1 Mycobacterium sp. | reverse complement strand
CGCCATGTAGCCGCGGGCGCAAGGGAATCAACGTGAACACCAGCGCTGCATCGGCTGCCGTGGTTGACCTCGACGACGCCGACGGTCTGCTCGCAGCCGATCGATTGGGTTTGCTGCGGGCAGCTTCCATGGCGGGCGCTCAGGTGCGCGCCGTGGCCGCGGCACTCCAGGAGGGCGAGTTGGACGCACTTCGGTCCGACGCCCCGCCACGCACGGTGGTGTGGGTCGCCGGCCGAGGACCGGCCGCCAACGCCGGAGCGATGCTCGCCGCCGCGCTCGGCGGGACGGCGGGCACCCCCATCGTCGTCGCATCCGAGGCGCCGCCGTGGATCGGTGCGCTCGACGTGCTGATCGTCGCAGGCGACGACGCCGGCGATCCGCTACTGGCCTCCGCCGCGGCGATGGGCGTTCGTCGCGGCTCCCGAGTGGTGGTGGTGGCCCCCTACGAGGGTCCGTTGCGTGACGCCACCGCTGGCCGTTCGGTTGCGCTGCCACCGAGAATGCCGGTGCCCGACGACTTCACCCTGGTCCGCTACCTGGCTGCGGGGCTGGCGGTCATGCAGGTGATCGGCGCGGGTAACCCGGTGGGCCTAGAGGCACTCGCTGACGAATTGGACGCCGAGGCATTCCGAAACAGCGCCGGTCATGAAGTTTTCACCAATCCGGCCAAGGGCCTCGCCGAGCGGATGGCGGGTCGTGAGGTCGTGTTCGCCGGCGACACCGCGCCGTTTCTGGCTCTGGCGCGGCACGCGTGCATGGTGATGCTGCGGGTCGCTCATCGGGCGGTGTCGGCGGTCGGGTTGGCCGACGTCCTGGTGGCGATCGGATCGGGCTGGGGCCGTGACGGGGAGCCGGACGGGCGCTCGATCTTCCACGACGAGGAGATCGACGGGCCACTGCCGCGGCGCACCCGCACCATCGTGCTGACCACCGACGCCGAACGGCCCGCGGTCACCGCGCGGCTGATGGGTTTCGACGACGTCGATGTGGTCAACTCCAATGACGTGCCGGACACTCCAGAAGGTGCGGTGACCGGGGAGGAAACCCGCGGGCTGGTGCCCGGGATCGGGCGTCCTGAACAACAATTGGCGCTGTTGGCGGTCCGCATCGAAATGGCGGCGGTCTACCAGCGGCTGGTTCGAGGTTGAGATAAGTGCATCTTCTGAGGGGGGCGGTGCGGACCTACGCGTGGGGTTCGCGAACCGCGATCGCCGAGTTCACCGGCGCGCCCAGCCCGACGCCGTACCCGCAGGCCGAGCTGTGGTTCGGCGCTCATCCCGGCGACCCGGCGTGGTTGCAGACCGAAAACGGCGAGCAATCGCTGCTCGATGCGCTACGCGCCGACCCGGACGGTGAGCTGGGGCCGACGGTGCGCGGGCGGTTCGGCGACACGCTGCCGTTCCTGCTCAAGGTCCTGGCCGCCGACGAGCCGCTGTCGCTTCAGGCGCACCCGAGCATGGAGCAGGCAGTCGAAGGATTCGCCCGTGAGGAGCGGATGGGCATTCCGGTTTCAGCGCCCACCCGCAACTACCGGGACCGCAGCCACAAGCCCGAACTTCTGGTGGCGCTGAGCCCTTTCGAAGCACTTGCCGGGTTCCGGCCCGCCGCGCGCACGATGGAGCTGATGCGGGCGCTGGCCCCGGAGGTGCTGAAGCCGTTCATCAACCTGTTGTGCGGGGCGTCTGACGCCGACGGCCTGCGGGCGCTGTTCACGACGTGGATCACCTATCCCCAGCCCGGCCTCGACAAGCTGGTGCCCGCTGTGATCGACGGTGCGATCAGCTATGTGCGCACCGGTAAACAGGAGTTCGCGGCCGAGGCCAGAACCGTCCTCGAACTCGGCGAGCGCTATCCCGGTGACGCCGGCGTCCTGGCCTCGCTGCTGCTGAACAGGGTGCGGCTGGCTCCGGGTGAGGGGATTTACCTGCCCGCCGGGAATTTGCACGCCTACCTGCAGGGCATCGGCATCGAGGTGATGGCCAACTCCGACAACGTGTTACGTGGCGGGCTCACCCCCAAGCACGTCGACGTTCCCGAACTGCTGCGGGTGCTCGATTTCAGCCCGGCCAGCAACGTCGTCGTCAAGCCCGAATCTCACAGGGACGGAGCTGAACTGGTCTACGACACCCCGGCGCCGGAGTTCGCGGTGTCGGTGCTCAACGTCGACGGAGAGTACCTCGGCCACGAGATCGACGCGCCCACCCGACACGACGGTCCGCAGATTTTGTTGTGTACCGAGGGGGCGGTCACGTTGCACGCGAAGACGAATGCGGTAGTGCTCGAGCGCGGCTCGGCGGCCTGGGTTGCCGCCGACGACGGTCCGATCAGGTTGGACGCCCAGCAACCGACGCGGCTGTTTCGCGTGAGCGTCGGAATCTGAGCCGTTTCTCGGCCGCCCACAATCGCATATTGTGTCGCACGGTCCGGCCGACCAGTTTCGCCGACGGCACCATCCACAAACTGTCCAGCAGGCTGAATCTGCGTAGAAACCATTCCGCCAGAACGGGATCACTCTCGGCCGCGCCGAGAAACTGGTCGAACAGGGAGCCGACCGGCCGGTACCACCGCGGCATCGGGCCGTCGGCGCCGTGCAGCGTCAGGTCACCGATCGCGTTCATCGTCCACACCGGGTAGGTCGTTTTCGCGGTCGCGCGGTTCAGCGTCCGGGCCAGATCCGATGTCGGCCCCTGCAACGCGTGCCGCAGGTGCCCGGCCTGGATCGACGTCATCGTCATGCCCTGGCCGTACGTGGGATTGAAGCTCACCACAGCGTCGCCGAAGGGCACGATCCCCTCGGGGAAGCGATCCATCTCGTCATAGCGGCGCCACCTGCTGGCCGGATACTTGTGCACCGCGATGGCGCCGATGGGTTCGCCGCTGCGTATTGCCCCGGCCAGATGGGCGGGCAGGATGCGGTCGGCCAGCTCGCACATCTGGCCGAAATCTTTGGGAGGTACCACTTTTGCGGTACCGAACGTCGTCAGGCCCCACAGTCCGTCTTCGTAATAGAGCATGCCCAACCCGACCGGTTCGGCACGAGAAGCGCCGGCGACTACCACCTTTTCCTGGATCAGCCCGTCGGGAATACGCACCTGGTGGGTGGCGTAACTGATACCGACGTCTACGGTGTCCTCGCGCGGGCGCTCGAATCCCCACTGGGCCAACCACACTGGAAGCCGGGTGCCGCGGCCGGCGGCGTCGACGACGAGGTCGGCATCGACCGTCGCGCCGTCGCCGGTCTTGACCCCGGTGACCCGGCTACCGCCGAACACCGGCTCGTCGACGGCCTGGTGAATCAGAGTTATGTTCTCGATGGCGAGGGTTCGGCGCCGGATCTGCCACTCCAGATGCGGCCGGCTCGGCACATAGGCGGTGAACTCGTCCTGCAACCGGTGATGGGTTCCCAAGACATGGCCGGCAGCGCCGAAATGGATGCAGTCGGGACGATTCTCCAGAATCGGTACGCCCGCGGCGACCATGTCGGTGAGCAGTCCCGGGAAGAGCCCCTCGAACTCCTGGGCGCCGCGCGCCATCAACAGGTGCACATGCCGGCCCTGGGGAACGGCGGCGCGATTGGCGGGATCGGCCGGCAGTTCATCGCGCTCGTAGACCGTCACCCGGTCGTAGAAGTCCGACAGTACTCGCGCGGCGCACAGTCCGCCGAGGCTGGCGCCGATGACGATCGCGTGTTTACCGCGGTGTTTTGGTTGACCCATCGGGTGACCAGGGTAGCCGGTACATTCCGCTGAGAAGATGACGAAAAGGGGACGGTCGATGGCAGTTGATCCGCTCGCGCAGTCGACCAACCGGTGGCGGACCAAGTCGGTGGAGCAGTCCATCGCCGATACCGACGAGCCGACAACCCGGCTGCGCAAAGACCTGACCTGGTGGGACTTGACGGTCTTCGGTGTCGCGGTGGTGATCGGCGCGGGGATCTTCACCGTCACCGCGTCGACCGCGGGAAACATCACCGGACCGGCGATCTCGATTTCGTTCGTCGTCGCCGCGATCGCCTGCGGATTGGCCGCGCTGTGCTACGCCGAGTTCGCCTCGACCGTGCCCGTCGCCGGAAGCGCGTACACGTTCTCCTACGCCACCTTCGGGGAGTTCGTGGCGTGGATCATCGGCTGGGACCTGATNNTGATCCTGGAGTTCGCGGTGGCCGCGGCCGTCGTCGCCAAGGGGTGGTCCAGTTACCTGGGAACGGTGTTCGGGTTCGGTGGTGGCGTCGCCGACATCGCGGGGCTGGACGTCGACTGGGGGGCACTGCTGATCATCGGGTTCGTCGTCGCGATCCTGGCGTGGGGTACCAAGCTTTCGGCGGGAGTCAGCCTGGCCGTCACCGCCATCAAGGTCTCGGTGGTGCTTCTGGTGGTGGCCGTCGGCGCGTTCTACATCAAGGCCGCGAACTACACACCGTTCATCCCGCCCGCCGAGGTCGGCGGCGATGCCGGCTCAGGTGTCGAGCAGTCGCTGTTCTCACTGCTGACCGGCGCCGAGGGCAGCACCTACGGCTGGTACGGATTGCTGGCGGGCGCGTCGATCGTGTTCTTTGCGTTCATCGGGTTCGACATCGTTGCGACCACGGCGGAAGAGACCAAGAACCCGCAGCGCGATGTGCCCCGCGGCATCCTGGCCTCGCTGGGCATCGTCACCGTCCTGTACCTCTCGGTCTCGATCGTGCTGTCGGGGATGGTGAGCTACACCGAACTCCGCGACGCCGAATCGGCCAACCTCGCGACGGCGTTCGCGCTCAACGGGGTCGGGTGGGCGGCCAAGGTGATCTCGATCGGTGCGTTGGCCGGTCTGACGACCGTCGTCATCGTGCTGGTGCTCGGGCAGACGCGGGTGTTGTTCGCGATGTCGCGGGACGGGCTGTTGCCGCGGCAGCTGGCCAAGACCGGTGGCCGCGGCACCCCGGTGCGGATCACCCTGCTCGTCGGTGTGGCGGTCGCGATCACGGCCAGCGTCTTCCCGATCGACCGCCTCGAGGAGATGGTCAACATCGGCACGCTGTTCGCCTTCGTCCTGGTATCGGCCGGGGTGATGGTGTTGCGACGCACGCGGCCGGACCTCAAGCGTGGATTTCGCACGCCGTGGGTACCGGTGTTGCCGATTCTGGCGATCATCACCTGTGTGTGGCTGATGCTGAACCTGACCGGACTGACGTGGATCCGGTTCAGCGTCTGGATGGCCATCGGTGTGGTCGTCTACTTCTGCTACGGGCGCCGGCACTCGTTGGTCGCGAATCGGGAGCGCTAACCCACCGCCGCGGTCGCTTTCCGCGCCCGATTCGCAGCTGAGGGAACCGTGGGGCTGGTTGCTGCGTCAGTCACAACATGCTCAGCGAATACCTGCGTCGCCACGATGGCGTGATCACCTTGGAACAGGCCCGCGAGGCCGGGCTCAGCCCCAGGGCGGTGCAGCGACGGGTCCAGTCGGGCCGGTGGCGGCGGTGCGCTCGTGGCGTCTACTTCGCCGACGACCGCCCGTTCTGCGACGCGGCGCGTATCCGGGCAGCGGTCTGGGGATACGGCTCTCGTGCCGTGGGCAGCGGGCTGACCGCGGCGTGGTGGCACGGCCTCACCCAGTTCGCCCCGGACGTGCCGGAGGTGACGGTGCCACGCGGGAGTCACGGTCGTCGGCACAGCGGCAGTCGGCTCAGGCGGCGGGATCTGGACCCCAGGGACGTCGTCGAACTGGCCGGCATGCGCGTGACCTGCCTGCCGCTGACCGTCGTCGAAGCCGCCGTACAACGCGGTGGCGGGGCGAAGCTGATGGACCGCGCCCTGCAGCGGCATGTCGATCTGAACAGCCTGTGGCGGGCGCACCTGCGCAACAAGGGGCGCACGGGTGCGCCACGGTCCCGCCGACTGCTCCAGGTTGCGTCCGGCGGGGCGCGATCAGAAGCGGAGCGTCTGCTCCAGAAACTTCTCGAGGAAGCTGACATCACCGGCTGGAAGCCCAATTACCGCGTCGGCGGCTACCGCGTCGACGTCGGCTTTCCTCTGGCGAAGGTCGCCATCGAGGTGGACGGATTCGCATTCCACAGCGGCGTCGAGGAGTTCCAGGTAGACCGCGAACGGCAGAACAGCATCGTGTTGCTTCGGTGGCAGGTTTTGCGCTTCACCTGGCTGGACCTCACCGAGTACCCGGACCGGGTCATCGCGGTCATCCGGGCCGCGACTTCGGCGCGCTAAAGCACCCTCACGGTCGCTTACCGCGCCCGATTCGCCCCGAGCCCATTTACAAAACTATAGATTCTGTCTAGACAGGCGACAAAACTGCGGATATAGTAAACCGCAGTAGGTGACTGCACTCACATCAAGGAGGAATTGGGTGACCACTGGAATGTCAGAGACTCCCGAGATCGAAGTCCCTCAGTGGCGGGATAAAAAGCGCTACCTCTGGCTGATGGGCCTGATCGTGCCCACGGCGTTATTCGTGGTGCTGCCGGTGGTGTGGGCGCTCAATCAGTGGGGTTGGCACGCCGCGGCGCAGGTGCCGTTCTGGGTCGGTCCGATCCTCGTGTACGCGGTGCTGCCCCTACTCGACTGGCGCTATGGGCCCGACGGCCAGAACCCGCCCGATGCACTCGTGGAGCGGTTGGA
>JAGQTR010000312.1 GCA_020438915.1 Mycobacterium sp. | reverse complement strand
AGCGCTTGCCGTCGGCGTAGACCAGTCCGGTCCAGTAGGAACCGTCGTCCTCCCGAAGGTGGTGCATGGCCGCGAACTGTTCATGCGCCCGCTCCAGGTCACCGATGGCCGCCAATGCCATGACGAGTTCGCAGGTTTCGGCACCGGTAACCCAAGGCCGGTCGGCTACGCAGCGGATGCCCAGGCCGGGTACGACGAAGTCGTCCCAGCGCTCGGCTATCCGGGTCCATGCTTCCGGCCCGCGTATCGCTCCCCCCAGTACCGGGTAATACCACTCCATCGACCATCGGTCCTTGGCGGTGAACCCCTGGCGATGATGGGCGATCGCGTGGCCGAGCCTACCGACCGCGACCTCCCATTCGGGCTGTGGCGCACCGAGATAGTCCGCCAGCGCCAATGCGCAGCGGATGCTGTGGTGGATGCTGGCACAACCGGTCAGCAGCGCCTCCTCGGCAATACCGGAAGGACTTCTTGCCCAGGCTATTTCACCAGTACCGAACTGAAGCTCGAGCACGAAATCGATGGCTTTGGCCACCACGGGCCACATCGCCTCGGCAAATCGCCGGTCGTCGGTGACCAGAACGTGGTGCCACACACCGGTGGCGATATAGGCGCAGAAATTGCTGTCGCTGTTGGGATCCTCGACCACCCCATCGCGCAGCTGGATCGGCCAGGTGCCATCCGTCCGCTGCGTCCGGCGTGACCATTCGAAGGCCGCGCGGGCCGGCTTGAGCAGCCCCGCCGCGGTAAGTGCCATAGCGTTCTCGACGTGGTCCCACGGGTCGGTGTGGCCACCCACCGACCACGGGATCGCCCCGGTCGAGTGCTGGGTCGCAGCGATCGACTCCGCGGTCTGCCGACACTGATCCGAGGTGAACACCCCGGGAACGCTGGGGATCTCAAACATCGGCGGTGTCGGGCTTCCGGAAGTACATAGCTACGCTCTTTCCAATGAGCGGGTTCAGCGCCGCCTCGGCGGTACGGGTGAGCCAGGGGCGACTCATCATGTCCCACACCAACAACTTGTGATAGGCCGACACCGCCGGATGCGTCGAATTGTCAGTTCCTACAAGGCATTTCAGCCACCAATATGGTGCGTGCAACGCGTGCGCGTGGTGGGTATGAGTCAACCGCAGACCATGGGCGAGGACCTTGTCACGCAGCACGTCGGCGCGGTAGATGCGGATGTGCCCGCCCTCATTGGCGTGGTATTCATCCGACAGCGCCCAGCAGATCCGCTCCGGCAGCCAGCGTGGCACTGTGATCGCCAGGGCGCCACCGGGTTTGAGCACCCGCACCAACTCCGATATCGCGCGGTCGTCCTGGGGGACATGCTCGAGAATCTCCGAGGCGACGACGCAGTCGAACGTGCCGTCGCCGTAGGGCAGGTCGAGGGCGTCGCCCTTGACCGCTTCGCCTTTGGCTGAAGCGGGGGCCTCACCCTGCTCCCGCATCGCCTGCAGGATCTCATCCACGTCGTTGAGATCGGATGCGCTCTGGTCGAACCCGACGACGTCGGCGCCGCGCCGGAACGCTTCGAAGGTATGCCGGCCGGCCCCACAACCTACGTCGATCATCTTGGTGCCGAGGCCGACGCCGAGCCGATCGAAGTCCACGGTCAGCATGCTGCGACCCTTTCGCGGGCCCGTTCGTACACCGCAACGGTCTGCGCCGCAACCGATTCCCAGCTGAAAACCTCGAGTGCTCGGCGTCGTCCGTTGTCTCCAAGACGGCGCAGCTCCAGCGGCGAGTCGAGCAGTTCCCCTAGCACAGTAGTCAGTTCGTGCACGTCAGCCGGCTTGACCAATCGCGCGCATTCGCCGTCGGCGCCGACCACCTCGGGCAGCGCACCGGCCCGGCTGGCGACGATCGGGGTGCCGCTGGCCATCGCCTCCACGGCCGGCAGTGAGAAGCCTTCGTAAAGCGAAGGGATGCAAGCGACTTCGGCGGAGGCCAGCAGGTCTGCCAGTTCCGAATCGCTGAGCCCGCTGGAGCTGTGCACGATGTCGGAGATGCCCAGCTCGGCGATCAGTTTCTCGGTCGGCCCGTTCGGCTCCAGCTTGGCGACGAGCTGCAATTCGAGGTCGCGCTCGATGCGCAACCGGGCGACCGCGTGCAGCAGGTGGCTGACGCCCTTGAGCGGCACGTCGGCGCTGGCGATGGCGATGATGCGGTTGCGGACCCGACGCTGCCCCGGCCGGAACAGTTCGGTGTTCACCCCCAGCGGCACGACCTGCAACTGGTCGGAGCTGACCGCGAAGTCCGCGGCGATGTCGGCGGCTGACGTCGAGGAGACGGTGATCAGTTCCGGGATCTGGCGCGCCACGCTTTTCTGCATTTCGGCAAAGCCATACCACCGGCGCACCAGCGGTTTGCGCCACCACTTGGCGGCCGCGACATCCAGCACCCGGTCTCGGGTGATCGGGTGATGAACCGTCGCGACAACCGGCAGACCGGCATTCGCGATCCGCAGGAGTCCGGTGCCCAGGCACTGGTTGTCATGCACCACGTCGAAGTCGCCGCGGCGCCCGGCCAGCAACCTCGCCGCGCGCAGGCTGAACGTCTTGGGTTCGGGAAACCCGGCGGTCCAGGTAGTCAGCAACTCCAGGAGGTCGATCCCGGTCTTGATCTCGTTCGGCATCGGGATGCGGAACGGGTCCGGCTCGCGGTACAGGTCGAGGCTGGGGACCTCCGTCAACCGCACCCGGGGGTCGAGTCCGTCGGGGTAGGGCTGACCGGAGAACACTTCGACGTCGTGGCCGAGCTCAACCAGCCCGCGGCTCAGATGCCGAACATAGACCCCCTGGCCTCCGCAGTGGGTCTTGCTCCGGTAGGACAGCAAGGCGATGCGCATCTTCAGCTCACTTACCCTGCCGGGCGCTCAAGCGCCACGGTCCAGGTTCTTAAGGCGCCCTGACCTGCCCAAATCATGTGACGCAACAAATCCGACCCTCCTGGACATCTGTCCAGACTATAGTTTGACGTGCTAGCTGACGCAACGCGCGTGCTAGCTCTGACTACCACAGCCGCCGATGGCCGTCCTGTTCAGGATGTCTGCTACCGGCCGGAAGCCACCCGTGAGCCCCGAAACCCGTGGGCTGAGGTGCTGGCCCGCCGGCTGCGAATCTCTGTCGGCGAAGCGCAACGGACCCCACGCCGGGGCTAGGCGTGTCGGACCGCGGTACCACGAATGCGAAGCGCCGCGGGAAGCCCAACCCGCTGAGCTGTGCGCGCCGCAGGGCGTTGATACCGACGGTGCGGACCTCCCCTGACGACGGTTCATAGCAGTGCAGGGTCGGTTCATCCTGGTTCAGGGCAGACGTATCGACGATCAACACCCAGTGTCGCGGGATCCACCGTCCGACCAACATCGGCACCGGCCGGTGTGAGCCGACCGCAGCCAGCACGTCGGTCAGCCGGTCACGCTTACCCCGCCATGGCCGCCACCGGTAACGGAGGCCACGATCAAGCGAGTGGAGGTTGAGGGCGCGCGCCATCCCCCGGGGTGTGGTTCCCAACGCGCGCGGCCACACCCGGTTCACCAGCGCGTGCACCCGCAGCTGCTCGGCGGCAAACCAATCCTGGCCGGCATCGGCATCGGCGCCG
>JAGQTR010000311.1 GCA_020438915.1 Mycobacterium sp. | reverse complement strand
CATGTAGCTGAACTCGGTGTAGGAAATCCCCTCACCTTCGAGCCTGCGGCGCACGGTGTCGCGGTCGAGCATCACGTTCACCGAGAAATGCTTGCCGATATCCCGCAGGAACTCGATGGCCGACAGTTCACCGGTCCAGGCCAGATTGTCGGCGACCACGGCGCCGGTCGGCGAGTCGTCGAATTCCACGAAGCGCTCCAACTGCGCCCGAATGTGACCCGTCCAGTCCGCCACGAGGTCCGCAGTCTGCAGAGTGCGTTCACCGACGTCGCGCGGATCCCCGATCATTCCGGTAGCGCCGCCGGCAAGCACGATGGGCCGGTGTCCAGCCTGCTGGAATCGCCGCAGCGTGAGCAGCGGTATCAGATGTCCGGCGTGCAGACTCGGCGCTGTCGGATCGAAACCGGAGTAGACCGTCAGCGGCCCCGCGGCCAGTACCTCAGCCAGCGCATCTCGGTCGGTGGACTGCGCGATGAGCCCGCGCCATGCCAGCTCGTCCAGGATCGGAGCAGCCCGAGGAGGCGCGGGGGACGCAGAATCGGCAGAAGTCACAGCGTTCGATCTTTCCGTATCAGTCGCTTTCCCCGGGAGCCGGTGCCCGCGGGCTGCGCCGGTAGGCAGATACCTCCGGGTGTCGGGGAAGCCACACACGCCATGGCCGATCGGCGGCCTTGCTGACGCCCACCCTGGGGCCGGACACCCCTTTTCTCGCCTCACCGAGTACCAGCCGGACCGGGGCCACCGGGTCGAAGAGGTCGATCCCGTTGTCGGTCATCGTGATTCCCAGAGCTGAACACAGATTGCCCGGGCCCCGCGCGAGCGCCACACGTGCTGCCCGGTCACCGCGGCGCGCCTGGGCGGTATCGACACCGGCCTCGATCACCGCGGCGCGCAGCAGTACCGCCCCGGCCACCCCGTCTGTTGCGCAGGCGACATTCGCACATACGTGAATGCCGTGGCTGCGATACGTGTAGAGCCGCCCTGGCGGTCCGAACATCACCGAGGTGCGGACCCTCGGGCCGCGGAAGGAATGGGACGCGGCGTCCGGCCACGGGCCGTCGTCGGGCCCTCCATATGCCTCGACCTCGACGATCGCCGCTTCCACACCCCGGCCGATGAGGACCGCCCCGAGGAGCCGATGCGCGGCCCGCACTGGGTCTACCGCCAGTGACTCTCGTCCCACCGGGCAGATCCTACGGATGGTGTTGACATCGGCTTCCCACGCGTAGCAATATTCATCGCATGATGAGTTCATCAATTGATGAATTTCGTGCCCGGTCGGTGGATCCGGCGGTCGACGTCGCGGACCTGCGGGTCGTCCGCGGAGGACGAGTGGCACTTGACGGCATCACCATGCAGGTGGCGCGCGGCGCCATCACCGGCCTGCTCGGACCGTCGGGCTGTGGCAAAACGACCCTGATGCGCAGCATCGTCGGGACCCAGATCGTGGCGGGCGGCACGGTCACCGTGCTCGGTAAGCCCGCCGGTTCGCCCGAACTGCGACATCGGGTGGGGTATGTCACCCAGGACCCCACCATCTATCCCGACCTGCGGGTCGTCGACAACGTGCAGTACTTCGCGGCGCTGTGTGGCTCCGATTCCCGCGATGTGGACGACGCGATATCCGCCGTCGGACTCGATGACCATCGAAAAAACTTGGCCGCCAACCTTTCCGGTGGGCAGCGCACCCGAGTCTCGCTGGCATGCGCCCTGGTCGCACACCCAGACCTGCTCGTCCTCGACGAGCCGACCGTAGGACTCGACCCAGTCCTGCGTGCCGACCTGTGGGACCGGTTCGTCCGGCTGGCCCGCCGCGGGACCACATTGTTGGTATCCAGCCACGTCATGGACGAAGCCGACCACTGCGAGGACCTGCTGCTCATGCGTGACGGCCGGGTCCTCGCGCACGCAACCCCGATGCGACTGCGAGAGGACACGGGATGTCAGTCACTAGAGGAAGCGTTTCTGTCGATCATCCGGCGCGGCACCGAAGAAACACCGGCCGCAGTCCCCTGAGCCCGCGGGCCTACGTCGCCACCACCGTCCGGATCCTGCGTCAACTCGCTGGCGACCACCGTAGTGTCGCGATGATCCTGCTGGTACCCAGCCTGATCATCGCGCTGATGTACTTCATGTTCGTCGACGTCCCCCACCGACCGGGCCAGCCGTCACCGTTCAACAACGCCTGCCTGATCATGCTGGGCGTCTTCCCGCTGATCGTGATGTTTCTGATCACGTCGATCACGATGCAGCGCGAACGAGTCTCCGGCACGCTCGAGCGGATCCTGACAACTCCGTTGCGCCGGTTCGACCTGCTGGCTGCCTACGGCACCGCATTCTCGATCGCAGCGGCCGCCCAGGCCACCCTGGCCTGCGTGGTGTCGTTCTGGCTACTCGGATTCGACACCGCGGGAAGCCCGGCCTGGGTCTTCATCATCGCGATCATCAACGCCGTCCTCGGGGTCGGGCTCGGCCTGTTGTGCAGCGCCTTCGCGCGTACCGAGTTCCAGGCTGTTCAGTTCATGCCGTTGGTCATCTCTCCCCAACTGCTGCTTTGCGGCATCATCGTTCCCCGCGCCCAACTTCCCGAGTGGCTGCACTGGATCAGCAACGCACTTCCGGCCAGCTACGCGCTCGAGGCGCTACAACAGGTCGGTGTACATCCGGAACTGACCTCAGTGGCGGCACGAGACATCATGATCGTCATCGGATTCGTGGTGCTGGCAATGGGCCTGGCCGCGGCGACGCTACGGCGAAGGACACCATAGACAGGGTGTCGACGAAAGACAGCGTGACCACGAATTCGGACCGCAGGCGTCCGGGACGACCCCCAGGGGTGTCGGACACCCGCGATCGAATCCTCAGCAGCGCTCGTGAACTGTTTGCGCGCAACGGGATCGACAACACCTCGATCCGGGCCATCGCCTCCGATGCAGCAGTCGACCCCGCGCTGGTGCATCACTATTTCGGAACCAAGACCGGCTTGTTCGCCGCGGCGATTCAGATTCCGATCGACCCCATGACCATCATCGGCCCGATCCGCGAGGTTCCCGTCGACCAGATCGGGCGTGTGCTTCCGTCGCTGTTGCTGCCGCTGTGGGACTCCGAACTGGGCAAGGGATTGATCGCAACTCTTCGGTCGACGATCTCCGGCAGCGACGTCGCCGACATCGCGATGGTCCGGTCGTTCCTGCAGGACGTTGTCTCCGTCGAGGTTGGTCGTCGCGTCGACGATCCACCCGGCAGCGGCCCGGTGCGCGCACAGTTCGTGGCCTCACAGCTACTGGGCATCGTGATGGCCCGCCACATCCTGGAGATCGAACCGTTCAGATCGCTGCCGGTGCAGCAGATCGTCGACATCGTGGCCCCGAGTCTGCAGCGCTACCTGACAGAGGAACTCCCCGAGCTGAACTAGGGCTGATGCGCCGTGAGTAGCCGCCGATGCTCGTCGTCGTCGACGCTGACCGCCTCATCGACGAGCAACACCGGAATGTCGTCGTCGATGCGGTATTTGCGCCGCAGCCGCGGGTTGTACAACGAGTCCCCGATGAGCAGCAGCGGACCCCGATCCTCAGGACAGACGAGTATCGAAAGCAGGGTGTCGTCCAATGCCATGCTGCTCAGCGGCCAGGAGTCTGGAAGATCGGCGAATCCTGCTGCATCGGGTTGCCCGGACTCCACGCCGGTCCCTGACTGGCATGCGGACTGTCTGGAGCCGCAACGACGGGCGCGCCGCCAGGCGATTGCACGCCTTGGCGCGCGAACTGCTTTCGCTGATCGGTCAACGTCATCTGAAGCGCCTCGATCAGCGGTTTTTGGTTCGGGCGCTTCTCCAACGCAGCCGCCAACGCGCGGGAACTGGACATTGAGGGTCGCACCCCCCGTTTACGCAGCGTGATCACCTGTTCAATCAGCTTGGATACCTGACCGCCCCCGGAGCCGGTTTGGTACTCCTGGGAGATCGTCATCAGAATCTGGTCGGGCGATATCGGCGCCCGGTTCTCGGTCGTCGGTTGCGCCGGCTGGGCCCACGCCGCCGGGGCAGCGACCGCAGATCCGATGCCGCCGGCGACAACTATGCCTGCCAGCGCGGTCGCGATCGAGCGACGCCAGATTCGTGATGACATCGATCCTCCTCGTGGACGGGCTGAGCCAGCGCGAGCCTAACAGTGCGCCATCACTGCTGACTGCCCACGATCTCGCTGCGTACCGCGGCAGTCAACCGCTTATACCGATGAGTATCGGGGTCGAGATACCAGGCGTTACGCGACGCCTTCGGAACACCCTGACGTTGTAACGGCCCAGCCAGCGGGCGGTAGGTCGCTGACAACGTCATCTCCGAGACCACGTGAACGATATCCGGCGCCTCGCCTGCCGGCAGTTTGTCCAGCGTGTCGGACAGGTCGGCCGCCGGAACGCTGCCACCCGGACGCAACACCAACGCCGTGACGGCCAATGCCTGACCCGTCTCGCCTCCAGACTGCACACCATAGGTGACAGCCATGTCCACCGCACCCAACCGTCCGACCGCATCGTTGACCGTCGCCGCGAAGACCGGGCCCCCGGCTGCGCGGATCACCCCCTCGCGGTTGTCGACCAGCCAGTAGTCACCGTCCTCGTCGCGGCGGAACAGATACTCGGTGGACACCCAGGTGTCGGCGGGCGCGAAGACGCCACGTTTGACCGAGGCCAGCGGATCGACCGGACCCCGCGGATGAGCCAGCAGCACCCCGACCTCGTTGACCTCGGCCCGACGTACGAACCCCCGATCGTCTTCGAGAATCAGGTTGTCCTCGGGGTCGTAGGCGGCCAGCGCGATCTCGCCACCTCCGGGAAGCGGCCGTCCCTTGCTGCCGATCTTGGCGCCCGAGACGTTGGCCAACACCGCCTGACCATCGGTTGTGGCGAAGAACTCCACAACATGCGCAGGGTCGAAAACCTCCACGACGCGCTTCCACAGGCCGGTGGGCATGCCCGAGCCGATGAACAGCCGGACGGGGTGATTGCCTGTCAGCGAGAACGCCGGATCGTCGATCACATCCCGCAACATCGCCCAGGTGTAGGACACCACAGTCACGCCGTACTGCCGGATCTCCTGCAGGAATCGGTCCGGACGCGGTCCCCGCGACAGCGCGACGCGCGCGCCACCTACGACCGCACCACCGAGGCTGACCAACAGACCCGACTGATGGTGCAGTGGCGTCAGGCAGTACACGGTGTCGTTGCGGCCGAGGTTGGCGGCCGACGCCGTCCCGAATGCCGACAGCGCCCACCGGAAGTTGGTGATCTGGCGAGCGATGAGTTCTCCGCCGATCATGCTGAATCCGATGAACGCCAAGTCGCGCGCCAGCCCGGGGTTGGGTCGGTACCAGCCCGGAAGGTCGACGACATCGGGATCGATCTTTTCCATATCAACGACGTCGGCGCCGTCAGCCAGGTGCAGATCGCGAGCCTCACCCCCACCGAGCACAAGCACCCGGGTATGCAGTTCGCGGGCAGCGTCCAGGTTGCTGGGGTCGGCGATGATCTCCGATACCGCGCCGAGCCGGGCCGCGGTCGCCAGGTCAGCGTCGGGCGGCATCAGCACGGCGACCGCGCCCAAGCGGGAAAGCGCAGCGATGGCTACCAGGGCGCTGGGCCGGGTTTCCATCAACACTCCGACGTGAGCCCCCTGACGCACGCCCACCTCGATCAGGCCACGCACCACGTTGTTGATGCGCCGATCGACAGCCTCATAGGTGTGCACGCGACCATCGAAGAGCAACGCCTCGCCAAACGGAGCGTCCCGTGCCTGCTCGGACATGATGCGGCCCAACGAAATCCGGGTGTGATCGTTGACCTGGCCGAGGCGGGCCAGCCGCGGCAACGTGCGTGCGGTCTCGACCGCCAGAGTGCGCGCAGACTTGTTGGCGGCGACGAACGCATCGGCCGCCGATCGGGCGAGGCTGAAGGCCATCTCCGTGGCGGCTGCGGTGCCGTGCGCCAACCGCGAGCTCAGTGAAACGCCACTCTCGGTGGTCTCGGCGGGCTGCAGTGTCATCGGCGATACGCCGGCGGGCATCTCACCGCCGGCATCGAGCCAGCGGACCCACGCAGCAACCGTGGGCCACGTTTGGGTAGCCGCTTTCGACCCCACCACAAGACCGAAATGCCCAGCACGGATCAGGTATTCGTAGATGTCGGCCTGCGGCGCGGCCCGCTTGATGCCGCGCACCGAAGCCGGCTGACCGATATCGTCGACCTCACCGACGACGGCCAGCACCGGGCAGTCGATGTCCGACAGCGTGACCAGGTCGCCGTGGATCGAGAAGCCACCGGTCATCATCCGGTTGTGCGCGATGAACTGCTTGAGTAGCTCGGAGATCGCCGGACCGGACCACGCGATCCAGCCCTCGGAGGCCAGGAAACGGCGCTGCTGCTCGCGGGGCAGCAAGGCCTCCCGATCGTGCAGTTGCCGCAGAAAGTCCAGTCGCGACTGGGCGGTCTTGATCGGATCCATCATCTGGAAACCGGCTCGGGCCAGCCAACCCGGAATATCGATGCGGTTGAAGACATGGTCGGCCATGAAATCGGCGGCCGCGGGGGCCAAGCTGGCGGGCAGGTTCATCGGCAGGGCCGCGAGTGTGTCCACCGGTGAACCGAACGCGACGATGCTCGCCAGGTCCTTGGATCGCCGGTAGGCGGCCGTCTGATAGGCGAACATGCCGCCCTGCGAATAGCCCGCCACGTGGATGTCGCGTCCGGTCACTTTCTTGATCGTGTCGATGGCTTCGCTCAACGCCACGATGTGGTCGGCCAGGTTGCGTTGCATCCCGCCTTCGATCTGGTCGGGAGATCCGAAGTCGATGACCCACGGGTCCAGGCCGGCGTTGTGCAGAATTCCGACCGCACCGTCCTCGCGGGTGACGTCCCACATGTCGGCCGACATCATCATCGGATGCACCATCAGAACGGGCGACCCGGCCGGCTTGGCGCCGGGGCGACTGTCGGGCGGAAAGTAGCGCCGCAGCCGGTACATCGGAACGCTTTCGATGACCTGAAACGGCGACGGAACGGCACCTGTTTCGAGGCCGCCGTAACGCAATACCTCCAGGCCGTTCTGCGCGGTGGCGACTAGGCGCCCCACGGGTCTGGTGATCGCCGAGAGGTCCACCACCGTGCGCTCCCCTATCGCTCGTCCGGTCCCCACCTGCCGTCATCATGGCACGGCCCCGCCTATCATCGGCGGCTGATGGCAAACCTGATCAACGTCGAACGCGCCACTATCGGCTACGGCACCCGCACCTTGCTCGACGCTGTCAGCCTCGGTGTCGAGGACGGCGACGCGATCGGTGTGGTGGGCCGCAACGGCGACGGCAAGACCACCTTGCTGAAAGTGTTGACCGGCCTGCAGGATCCCGACGTCGGCCGAATCACCCATACGTCGGGTCTGTCGGTGGGCTACCTGCGCCAGGTCGACGATTTCAGCCTCGGATCCACGGTGCGCACCGTGATAGCCGAGGGAAGG
>JAGQTR010000310.1 GCA_020438915.1 Mycobacterium sp. | reverse complement strand
GGTTGGTGTGGTTGACGATCTTCTTGGCCATCCGGTCGTCGCTGGCGTCCACGTCGGCACGCACTCCCGCCCGGCGCAGTTCGGCGGCGACGTCGTCGAGGTAGCCGACATGGTCCTCGGCCACCGGGATGCCGACCACCTGCACCGGTGCCAGCCAGGCCGGGAACGCCCCGGCGTAGTGCTCGGTGAGGATGCCGAAGAACCGCTCGATGGAGCCGAACAGCGCCCGGTGGATCAGCACCGGCCGCTGCCGGGAACCATCGGCCGCGGTGTATTCCAGTCCGAACCGCTCCGGCATGTTGAAATCCAGTTGGATAGTGGACATCTGCCAGCTGCGGCCCAGCGCATCGCGCACCTGCACCGAGATCTTCGGCCCGTAGAACGCCGCACCGCCGGGATCCGGCACCAGTTCCAGGCCACTGGATTCGGCGACCTCGCGCAGCGTCCGGGTGGCCTCCTCCCAGAGTTCGTCGGAGCCGACGTACTTCTCCGGATCCTTGGTGGACAGCTCCAGAAAGAAGTCGTCGAGACCGTAGTCGGCGAGCAGATCCAGCACGAAGCGCAGCAACGAGCCCAGCTCATCGCGCATCTGGTCGCGGGTGCAGTAGATGTGCGAATCGTCCTGCGTCATGCCCCGCACCCGGGTCAGTCCGTGGATGACGCCGGACTTCTCGTATCGGTACACCGTCCCGAACTCGAAGAGCCGCAACGGAAGTTCTCGATAAGACCGCCCACGAGACCGGTAGATCAGGTGGTGCATCGGACAGTTCATCGGCTTGAGGTAGTAGTTCTGCCCCGGCTTGCGGGTCGTACCGTCCTCGTTGAACTCGGCATCGACGTGCATCGGCGGGAACATGCCCTCGGCGTACCACTGGAGGTGACCGGAGGTGATGTAGAGATTCTCCTTGGTCAGGTGCGGGGTGTTGACGAACTGATAGCCGGCTTCGATGTGCTTGCGGCGCGAGTAGTCCTCGAGCTCGTTGCGGACGATGCCACCGTTCGGGTGGAAAACCGGTAAACCCGAACCCAACTCGTCGGGAAAGCTGAACAGGTCGAGTTCGACGCCCAACTTGCGGTGGTCGCGCCGCTGCGCCTCCTCGATGAGCTCCAGATGGCGGTCGAGCGCTTCCTGGGACTCCCAGGCGGTGCCGTAGATGCGTTGCAGGCTCGCGTTGCGCTGATCGCCGCGCCAGTAGGCGGCCGAGCTGCGGGTCAGCTTGAACGCCGGGATATAGCGGGTGGTGGGGATGTGCGGCCCGCGGCACAGGTCGCCCCACTCGCGTTCGCGGGTGCGGGGATTGAGGTTGTCGTAGGCGGTCAGTTCGTCGCCGCCGACCTCCATGACATCGGGGTCACCGGACTTGTCATCGATGAGTTCAAGCTTGTAGGGCTCATGGGCCAGCTCGTCGCGGGCCTGCTCCTTGGACTCGAATACGCGGCGGGAGAACAGCTGGCCTTCCTTGACGATCTGGCGCATCCGCTTCTCGAGCGCCTCGAGGTCTTCGGGGGTGAATGGTTCAGCGACCTCGAAGTCGTAGTAGAAGCCGTCGGTGATGGGCGGACCGATACCGAGCTTGGCGTCGGGGAAGCGGGCCTGCACCGCCTGGGCCAGCACATGAGCGGCCGAATGGCGAATGACGCTGCGCCCGTCGTCGGTGTTCGCGGCGACCGGGGTGACCTCGGTATCGGTGTCGGGCACCCACGACAGGTCACGCAGCTGTCCGTCGGTGTCACGTACGACGACGACGGCCTCGGGGGTCCCTCTGGCCGGCAGTCCAGCATCGCGAACCGCCTGCCCCGCGGTCATCCCGGCAGCCACCAGGATCGGGGCTGCCGGGGCGAAGCTGGCGGGGGCGCTCATCGCGGGTTCTCCAAACTTTCAGGGTGCTAGACGTGGTCGGGACGAAATCGTGGCGCTGACCGCGACCATGCTATCGGGGCGGGTTCTCAGCCCCCGATGCCAATGGGGCTATCGAGCCACCCGTGCCCGATGTTGATCAGCTCCCCCACCCAGCCAAGCACGCCGAGCATCCACAAGGTCGCCACCGTGATCACGGCGGTGAATACGACGCCCAGTACCTGCACCCACAGACCCTGCCGCTTGAACCAGTCCATCACCGCGTCGTAGCGGATGCGCACATAGGCCAGCAGTCTGCGGGCCCAGTCGAATTCGGTGGCCAGGATGGCGAGACCGACGAACACGATCGCCCAGCCCGGGCCCGGGTACGGGATGGCGACGATGCCCACACCCAGGACAAGTAGTCCGACCACGCCGACCGAGATGCGATATCCGAGGTCGACGAATCTCCGTCCGCGCAACCGGTCCCGCTGGCGCGCCCAGCGACCCGTGATCTCCGGAGTGTCGTCGCTCATGGTTGACCAGGCTTCAGCTTGACGAACAACGCGTGCCCCTCTGCTAGTACGTCGCTTCCGTCCAAGATCCGCCCGGAGACGAAGATCTTACGGTCCTCGACGACGTCGATTCCGGCGTCTACCTGCAGCTGCTTTTCCAGCGGGGCGATCTTGCGGTAGTCCACATGCAGGAATGCGGTGCGCTGAGCGCGGCCGCCGGTGAGCTTGAACGCGGTGAACCCGAGTAGCGAATCGAACAGTAGCGCCACCGCCCCACCATGTGCGGCTCCGTTTCGGCCCAGGTAATACCGGCGGAACTGTGCCACCCCCGTGACGCGGCCGTCCTCGGTGACATGCAACTCCGAGGGCACCTGCAAGATGTTGCCGCGATTGGGCAGGTCCATCCGGCGGCCCGACGGAGATGACCATTCGTCGGCGGCGTAGGGCTCAAGGAGCCGCGACACCTTCTCAACCAGGTCGGCGGCTTGGCCGATCACGTCATCGGGCGCGTTGGCCGTCCGTGCGTGATCCTGCAGCTCACGGACTGCTTCGACAAACCGTCCGTAGTCGGCACCGCCGCGGCTAGTGGGTTCCGGCTGGCTGAATCCCCCGCCGGCATGGGTATCGGCGGACTCAGTGGCGCTCACCTGCCTACCGTATGGGGTGACTCAACGTTGGGCCGTGACAAGGTGGCATTCGTGAAGTTGGTCGACCTCTCCAGCAAGCCGCTGACGTATCCGGAGGTGGGAGCGACCGCGAGAACGATGCCCGCGGGATACCACCATTTACGCAAGTCGGCGGTGATCGGCAGCACCCGCGACCGTTTCGACCGGGCTGCGACGCAGGGTATGCGCTGGGGGATGCTGCGGGGAGCGGGTTTACGCGTCGAGTCCACCACCGCAGTGGCCGAAGTCGGTGCTGAGGTGCTGGTACATCTCGGGCCGGTGGTTGCGCCGTGCCGGGTGGTCTACGTGGTTGACGAACAGGACCGACGCGGTTTCGCCTACGGGACGCTTCCCGGGCATCCGGAATGCGGCGAGGAGCTTTTCCTGGTCCGCTACGACGCCACCGCCGGAGACGTCATCGCCGAGGTGGCGGCGTTCTCCCGGCACGCGACCTGGTGGAGTCGACTGGGTGCCCCAATCACCTCGCTGGCGCAGCGGGTGATCACCGACCGCTATTTGCGAGCGTTGTGAACCGTGGCACAGATGATCCTGTGTCAGCCTGGGTGATCGGCGGTAACCTATAGGCCCAGAGCATGGTGCGACTCAAACGGACGGTGACGGTGAACGATCAAGCCGAATTGGAGGCTGCGCATCTGCGCGTCGCGGAGCTGGTCCAGGGCCTGCACAACCGGCCCGACACCGACTCCGACAGCGTGGTCGCCGAGCTCGCCGAGCATGCCGCTGTGGAGATTGCCGGTGCGCAGTACGCCGGGATCACCCTCACCCGCAATGCCAAAGAGATCGAAACCCCGGCGGCGACCCATCATTGGCCGCTACTGCTGGACAAGATCCAACAGCGCTATCTGGAGGGTCCCTGCCTGACAGCGGCGTGGGAGGAGAAAACCGTCCACGTCGCGGATCTCGAGGCCGACGATCGGTTCCCGAACTACCGGCGGGACGCGCTGGCCGAGACCCCTATCCGGTCGATCATGGCGTTCCAGCTTTTCATTGCGGGGGAAACATTAGGCGCGCTGAACGTCTACTCCGAGCAGGCCGGCGCATTCGGCCCGGAGTCGCGCAATCTGGGGTTGATTTTTGCCGCCCACTCGTCTGTGGCGTGGAACTCGGCGCGCCGCGACGAGCAGTTCCGCCGAGCGCTGTCCAGCCGCGACACCATCGGGCAGGCCAAGGGCATGATCATGGAACGCTATGGCGTCGACGCGGTTCAGGCGTTCGAGTTGCTGCGTAAGTTGTCTCAGGACTCGAATGTGCCGTTGACCAAAATCGCCACCGAGCTGGTCGCCAAAGCGCAGCCAACAAACCGTTAGTCGGCCCGGCCGAGACCGCCGGCCAAGATCTGATCATGACCGGGCGGCCCCGTGTCCATCTGGAGCGTGTCTCGACCAGCTCCCGGAACTCCTTCGTTACGGATTGTCCCAGCGGTCACGACGCTCACCGACGGGTGCGCTTCCGGTGACCACGGCCTGCGGGATGTCTGCGTTGCTCGCGGGTCCGGCGGTCGAACCTCCTTGAGAGGCAGACCAGGTCGTATCGACGCAGATAAGGTCGGTCGGTACGGGGATCTCGCTGGGCAGCGGTATCGGCAGACCTGGAATCGACGGGATGGTCAACGGCTGGGGTGAAACCAGGTTGGACAGACCCGTCGCAGCCAGCGGTGTCAGCGGGTTCGCCGGAGCTGGTACAGCCGCGCTGGCGGCGCCGGCAGCACCCGGCAGCGGTGCCGGCGGCGGTGGCAGCGCCTCGGCCACCGACGAGACACCGTCCTGGACGGTACGCAGTACACCGGGTGGCGTAAGCAGATCGTTGACCGTCGCCGAACTGCCCGGGGTTTCCGGAGCCGGAGACTGCGGCGTGGCGGTATTGACGCGATTCGAGGACGGCGGGGGCCCCGAATACGGCGGAATCGGGTTGTTGACTGCCGCGCTCGTCGACGACGGGGGAACCGGGGGCGCCGGCGGCGTCACACCCGGCACCGAAGATGCCACCGGAACACCGGGAACCGACGGTGCGGGCGGGGTGACGGTCCCGGCAGGAATCGCAGCGCCTCCGCCTGGGGCCGGGGGGACGGGAGGAGCGGCCACCCCGGCTTCACCGAAGATCGGCGCAGCTGGCACCGGCGGCGCCACGGGTCCTCCACCGGGGGCCGCCGCGGCGATGGGCGCCCCGGGGGTACCCACAGCGGGCAGACCGCCCGCAGGTGGACCGGCCGCGGCTGGGCCGGCATTGCCGACCGCACCTGCGGCGGCCTCGATTGGAGCGCCACCATTTGGCAATCCGGCGGGCGCGAGCGCCCCCGCATCACCGACTACGGGAGCGCCGCCAAGGGAGGCGCCGCCACTCCCAACGTTGGCTGAAGCGGCTTCGGTCGGGGCACCCACCGCACCCGGCGCCGGCGGCGTCACCAC
>JAGQTR010000309.1 GCA_020438915.1 Mycobacterium sp. | reverse complement strand
CCTAGACATCCCAGGGCTGCAAGTTGTCAAGCAGCCGTGATGGTGGGGTTGGTGTGGCGGTGCGCCCAGGCTTTGTGTTCGCTGTAGGCGGTGCGGTGGCGTAGACAGCCGTGCAGGATTCCCACGAGGCGGTTGCCCAGAGCGCGTAGCGCTTGGTGGTGCAGGTCCCCAGCGGCGCGGTGCTGATCATAGAAGGCGCGGGCGCCGGGACTGGTGGTCAGGGCGCAGAAGGCCCATTGGTCGATCGCGTCGTAGAGGCGGCGGTTACGGACGTGGCGGGCCAGCACAGCGCGTTTCTTGCCCGACGCGATGGTCAGGGGTGATGTTCCGGCGTAGTTCTTGCGACACTTGGCGGTGGTGTAGCGGTTCGGGTCGTCCCCGAACTCACCGAGCACCCGGGCGCCGAGGATGACACCAAGTCCTGGCAGGGAGAGGTAGATGTCGGCGTCCGGGTGTGCCTCAAAATGTGTCGACAGTTCGGCCTCAAGTGCGGCGATCTGGTGGTTCAGTTCGGCGATGATCCCGACCGCGGCGCGAGTGGTGGCCCCGAACGCGGCGGTGACAGCGGCCGGGGCGGCGAGTTGCTCGGTGCGCAACGCCGTCTGAATCTCAAGTGCCTTGGCATCGAGATTGCGTTGTCTTCCAGCAGCTTTGAGTGCCGATCGGATCTTGGAGACGCTCAGCCGAGCGGCGACAGCCGGGGTGGGAGCGCGACCCAGGATGGCCAGGGCATCGCGGTCGGCCAGCGAGTCGAATGCCTCCAACGCGGCGGGGTAGTACTCCCGCAACGCACTACGCAGCGCATTGGTGTTCCGATTACGGCTCCAGATCAGGTTCTGATGCGCCCGCGCCAGCACCTTGATCGCCTCCACGTCGGGGGTGTCCCCGGCGATCGGGCGGTGATTGTGCCTGTCGGTGCGCACCAGATCGGCCAGCAGTTTGGCGTCGGCGGCATCAGACTTCGCGCCCGACACCTGATGGCGGTCGCGGTAGCGGGCCACGGCGAGCGGATTGACTGCGAACATCTCGTAACCGGCCGCGGCAAGTGCTTCGACCCACAGGCCCCGGTCGGTTTCAATGCCGATCACCACCTGGGCGGGTTCCTCAGCGTGACCGGCCACCAGTTCGTGGAAGCCGCGAATGCCGGCGAGTCCTTCCGGTAGCCGCCGCGACGCCAGCTTGGTCCCGTCGGCGTCCATCAGATGAATGTCGTGATGGTCTTCAGCCCAGTCGTCTCCAACGAATATCGTCAACACGCCTCCCTGCTCGATGTGGTGAAACCGGTTCGAGCCGAAGGACACCCGGCGGCAACCTAATGGATCAGTGCTCAACCGGCACGACACCCCATCAGCGCTATAGGCGACCTCACCAACCGGCCGGGGCACGATCTAGGGCTAGGAGTTGAACAACTCTCCAGGCTGAAGCAGTGCTCACCGGCCGGCGGCTCGGAAATCAGCATCACCCGAACCGACCATTACAGATCGAAGGCTCGCTGATCGGTTCCCATTAGGCTG
>JAGQTR010000308.1 GCA_020438915.1 Mycobacterium sp. | reverse complement strand
GGCATGGTGCCGCCGGCGAAGAAGTACTTGCCCATCCAGTCGGTGGTCTTGAAGTCGTAGGCGAATCGTCGATTTCCGAGGATTTGCACCGCCATTGCGCCGTCCGGCTTCAGCCACGAACTCACTTTTTTCAGCACCATGTCGTAGTTCTTCATGTGCTCAAGCATTTCGCAGGACACGATCACATCGAAGGCGCCGTGGAACGACGGATCGTCGAATGTGCTGGCGTCATCTTTGACATTGGTGAATCTATCTGCGTACGTGCTGTTTTGAGTTTTGATGAAGTCCTGCTGCGTGGCACTGTTCGATAGGAAGGTGACGTGCACTCCCGGGTAATTCTGCAAGACGTAGCCACCGTGGGAACCCCAGCCGCAGCCGAGGTCGAGCATGCGAATCGTCCCGCGCTCCGTGAGGATCTCGCTGAGCCGCAGATGCTCTTCGAGAAACGTGTGCAGCATCGCGATTTCAGCGTCGGCGAGGCTCGTTGAGGGTTCCGGAAACAGGCAGCATGAGTACTTCAGATAAGGTCCCAACATCAGCCGGAAGAAGTCCGTCGGCACCTCGTAATGCTGAATGTTGGCATCCGCCTGGTGGGTTGCGCCGGCGCTGCTGCGCAGCTTCTCGAAGTACCTCTTCTTGTAGAAGGCCTGCTTTTCGGCGTCGCCGCCGCACTCGAACGTCGTGACCCAGCTCGCACACATCCTGCGGACCAGGATCCGCAGAACCGCATCAGGAAGAAGGCCGCGCTCTTTGAGTGCCAGGACAGCGTTGAACAGGTGTTCCACGGTCTGTATCCAAGCACACGCCGGTGCGCCCGCAGCCGATTCACCGGTTGGCCTGCCTCGACCTACTCTGCTCAGATCGCGCCGACGGCGTTGCCGCCTTGATGTTTTGCCTGGTACATGGCCGCGTCAGCCCGCGCCGAGGTATCCACAACGGATTCACCTGCGACGGCCAGCGTTGCTCCGATGCTCAGGCTCACCGTGAGCGTGTTGCCGTTGTGCCGGATGGGTTCGGCCGCGCGGGCCCGGATCTTCTCGGCGATCTGGGTGGCCTCCTCGAGGCTGTGCAGGCCGGGCAACAGAACCAGGATCTCGTCACCTCCGGTGCGCCCGACGGTATCTCCGTGCCGAACGCACTGGCAAATACGCTCCGCGATCGTGGCGAGCACGATGTCACCGACCGTGTGACCGAAGGTGTCGTTGACGGCCTTGAAGCGATCGACGTCGCAGAACAGCACGCCAAGTCGCTGTCCGGGAGAACGGGAGCAATCCAGGGCTGCCTGCAGACGGGAGAGCGCCTCTGCCCGGTTGACCAGCCCGGTGAGGGAGTCGAAGTGAGCCAACCGCTCAAGTTTCCGCTGTGCCTCGATCAGGGCTTCGTGTTTGCGACGTAACCGTTCTTCATGTTCATGACGGAAAGTGATATCGCGAATCGCGGCCAACACTTGCACGCTGTGGCCGGTCCGCAGCGGGCTGAGGCCGATGCTGATCGGGAACTCCGTTTTGTCGCGGCGCAATCCCCACAGTTCCAGTCCGGCTCCCATCGGACGTACCGACGGATTGGTGAAGAAGTCCCTGCGATGTCGGATGTGCTGGTTCCGGAAGCGTGGCGGAAGGAGCATTTCGACATCGCTGCCGACCAGGTCTTCGCGCGGATAGCCGAACATCTGGTCGGTTTGGGCATTTGCCATGACGATTCGTCCGTCAGGTCCGACGATGACCAACGCATCGGGCGCTCCTTCCAGCAAGGATGCGTGCCATTCGTTGGCGATCTCGAGTTCGGTTCTGGCGCGCGTCAACTCTCCCATCGCCCGGTCTGCTGACTCTGTTGTGGAGGCGATCGCGTAAATCGCCGCAAACGCCACGAAGAGCATGGCCTGTTCTTGGGGGGCCGACCTCAAGCCATCCTGTAGCGCCAAACCCATGAGGGTCACGGTTGCGGTGAGCACCGCCGCTATGGGTGCCCCTACCGCTCCGAAGGCCAGGGAGAGAAGCACCGCAGCAGCCAGCACGGTTTGTTGTGCGCCCGAGGGGTTTCCGGAGGCTGCGAAGATGGCAGACACTCCGAGCAGGAGCGCGACCGCTGCGCCAGAGCCAAGCGTTATCGGGGTTGAGCGACGTCGAGCCACCGACCGGACGGCGTCTCGCAGCAGCAAGCCGACCGGGACGCCCACCAGCAAACCCAAGCTGTCCCCGAACCACCAGGTTCGCCACCCTATGAAGTAGTCGGAGTCGAAGACCCGCACCGAGCCGATAGCTCCGATGGCCCCGGTCAGCGCCGGCACCAACACCGAGGCCAGGATCACCCCCGCGGCGCCGCGGACCGAGAGCAGCCCGACACTGCGCCGCCCGCCGGCGATCAGGGCGGCACAAAGCACGACGAGGGTGGCCTCGATGGAGTTCACGGCTCCGAAGTACATGGCCTGATACGGCACCACCGCGTAGGTCTGGCTGGCGACCATTTCGGCAACCAGTCCCGCCGCATACACGTAGGGCCAGTCGCGTGGACGGAACCGAAGCAGTGCCGTGACGAGTACGGCGTTGGGCATCCACAGCAATGCGACGCCGCCGGTCTCGACGAATGGGTAGAGCAACGCGACGCCCGCGTAGGCGCTGAAGATGACACCGAGCCAGACGATTCCGCGCCAACGCGCACCGGGAGGCCAGAAATCGGCCCGCCCCCACTCGCCGCCAACGACAGCGGTCTGCGGCTCAGACATGCCTTCGCACCACCTGGCCGGTGATGTCACTCATGCGACGATCGGCTTCGGCTCACCAAATAGATATCCCTGCGCCCGATCTGCGCCCAACTCGGCAAGTTTGTCGAGCACCTCCTGCGACTCGACGCCTTCGGCGATCGTGGTCAGGCCGTAGGTTCGCGCGACGAACACGATGGTGTTCACCACCCGTTCATCCTCGCGATCCTCAAGCATCTTCTGCACGAAGCTCAGATCGATCTTCAACGCATAGAGAGCGAGATGCCGCAGTTCGGTGAACGTGCCGTAGCCGGTCCCGAAGTCGTCCAGCGCCACCCGGCAACCTCGGTCCCGCATGTTCATCGAGAACGCCTTGGCTATTCCAGGCGAAGCAAGGGCCGTTGTCTCGGTGATCTCAAATGCGATCTTGTCCGTCACCCCATGTCCCGCGACGGTGAGTGCCTCCAGGATGGCGTCCATCGTCGTCGCATCGGCGATTGTCTGACCGGTGATGTTGACGCTGACATTCCTGCCGGTGCGCGCCAAATCGATTGCGCGCCCGACCATGTAGCGATCGATCATCGGCATCAGTCCGTAGCGCTGACATTGGGGCAGGAACGCGCTGGGCGGCAGTACCTCCTCAGTGCCCACGCTGCGCAGTCGAACCAGCAGTTCCTCTTCCACCGGCTCATTGGAGGCGATGTCTACGATCGGTTGCGAGTAGATCAAGAGCCGTCCATCACTGATGGCGGAATCGATCCGTTCCTGCCACGTGGCTCGTTCGGCGGCTTCCCGCTCGATCTCCTTACGGTGGGTGATGTCGGTTCGTATCGTCACCAACTCTGTCATCGATCCGTTGGCACTGTGTAGCGGAAAGCGCTGCGTCATCACCGAGATGTTCTCCGGCCCGCGCTGGATCGACTCTTCCTCGAACGAACTCTCCCCAGCCAACAGTCGCGGCGCGGCACGGCGCGAGCGATCGAGAACGTCGGGCGGCAAAACCTCTGCCTCGGATCGCCCGATCACATCCGCAACCGACTTCTGCCCGAACAACTGACAGAAGGCCTCGTTGACCATCGTGTACCGGTGCTGGGAATCACGTACCGAAATCGCCGACGGCGTGTTTCCCACAACCGATTCGAATCGGTCCTTCTCGATCTTGAGCTGCTGCTGCGCCTGGACCTGATCGTCGACGACACGCACGGCGAAAATCATTCCGTCCAGGTTGCCCGGTGCCTGGATGTGGGGCTTTCCGCTGGCCTCGGTCCATCGATAGCCGCCGCCGGCGGTCTGGACCCGCACCCGGAGGACAACCGAATTCCCCCGAGTCGCCTCCCGCATCGCGGCTTTCGTCGCGTCGAGGTCATCGGGGTGGATGCGGGTGCTGAAATCCGAGCCGACCCACAGCTCCAAGGGCCACCCGAACGCGGCCTCCACCGACGGCGAGATCCATTCGATCCGGGTGCCGCGGATGTGAGCGATGATGTCAACGGCGTTGTCGGCCAGCAGCCGGTAACGCATCTCGGCCTCCGCACTCCGACGGCTGAGTAACTCCTTTTCGATCAACAGTTTCTGTTCGTGCTGGCTCAGATAGAAGGTGGCCACGCCGACCAGGACGGTGCTCACCGATATCGACAGGACCCAGGCTGCGTCGTCACGCACTCCCGTGTGCAGAAAAACTTGGCGCGACAACCCGATGAGTATCGGCGGGCCGGCAAGGATGGCGGCCATCCGAACCAATGTCCATCTATCGGGCCGGGCCAGCAGCCACGCCAGCGGATCGCGATCGCGACGAGCTACAAACGCCGCGGATACCAGCAGGGGCAGCGCGACGGCCGTCGCGATTCCCATGCCGGTTGACTCGGTGACACCGACAAACGACAGCGCCTGGAACAGGTAGGCCGCCACGACGACGAACGGCGGGGCCATCGCGGCCACGAGGCTCATCGCCCACACCGCAGGCGTGGCCCGTCGATCGATTCGGGTCAGCAGAACACCCAACGCCAGCAACAGGAGCGACAACGCCGTCTGCGGGCTGGGACGGCCCGGCCACGATGTTTGCAAGGTGCCCATGGCGCCGGGGAACCACTGCTGGTCCAGGCCGAACGAGCTGCCGGTCGCATACTGCGCGAGGAACACCGCGGCAAGAACACCGGCCACTGCGGCCAACCCGCATCCGACCCGCACCCGCGCCGGGGATGGGCGACCCGACTGCACCGCGATCGCAACCGCCAACATGGCCAGCAGCGCGGCAGCCCACGGTGTCATCTGCGGCCAGGACGCAAAGCCCCGAGTCAACACCTCGACATCGCTGGCCCAGCCCACCCAGTTCGCGGCACAGCCGCCGAGGACTACGGCAACCGCGGTGTATCCCCACCACACCAGCGCCGTTTCCAGTCGCACGCGAGAGCGGTCCGGCGCGGTCGTGGCCACGTCCACCCCTCTCGTAATCCGACGACCGTCCGGGATGCTCCGCGACGGTGCCGTCACTACCGATCAAAGCAGTGTGTGGACTTCCGAGACGGCATTTTGCCGACTTCTAGACAAGGACAGTGAGCACTTTCCGTTCGAAGTCAACTCGACCATGTCCTGACAAGATTTCGGTGCAACGTCGGGCACCACGGGATTAAGGTGGGCACCACGGGATTAAGGTCCGTTTAGGGCAGGACCAAAATAGAGGGGTCCTCAGCCGGGAACGACGGGCATTTGTCCGCTATCTCCTTGGCATTCGGTTCCGTCGTCTTGAACAGCGGAACGAATTGTGGGAAATGCTTCGCCAAATCATCGACCTCAGCTTGTCGGTCCGCGGGATCCTTTTCCAAAAGCAGGTTGAGGTGATCGATCAGTGCGTGTCGCAGCCACCCCGGTTCAGAGTTGTACCTTTCGACCAATGCGCCGTAAGTAACCGGATCCACCGCTTTCGTTGCGGCCAAGAGTTGATCGAGCGAACATTCGGTATCGAGCAGGACTGCGGGGACCGCGTCGGGGTCGGCGGGAGGTTCAGTGGGTTGGGCGACCGCGAAGCCGGAGAAACCGACCGCGGCAATTGACCCGGCAGCGCAGGCAACAGCCCCGCGGGTAAGAAGAACGTTGAAGATACTCATGAGTGCCGACCGTAACTCAGCCCAAAGAATTCCGTCTGGGAAACGTGAATTCCGGTATTTGACTGCCTGCAGCCGAGGTTGCTGACTTTTCATTCTAATTGAATCTTGATGCAGTGAACCAATGGTGATCAGGTGGGATAACCGCCCGCGGGGAAGCCGCATTCGACGCGACTAAGTGCACTACTGCGGACGGAGACCAGAGACAAGCGTTTCGGCGGTGACACGCACAGCCCCTGACCAGGGTGGCAGGTACAGGATTCGAACCTGTGTAGGCGTAAGCCGACGGATTTACAGTCCGCTCCCATTGGCCGCTCGGGCAACCTGCCTGGGTGCTGCATGCGCGGTGCAAGCGCGCACAGCAGGATACAACGAGGACCTGCCCCCGACACAAACCGGCGGGTGGCGGGCGTTCGCCCCAGGGGTGGTTTGGCTCTCGTCGCGACGTGCGGCGAAGATGGAGCCAAGCCCGAACACCATCGAGGGAGGAACGAGTCCAATGGCGGATTCATCGTTTGACGTTGTCAGCAAGGTCGACCGCCAAGAGGTCGACAACGCGCTCAACCAGGCAGCCAAGGAGCTGTCCACCCGGTTCGATTTCCGCGGCACTGACACCACGATCGCCTGGCAAGGCGAGGAGGGCGTCATCTTGACCTCCTCGACCGAGGAGCGGGTGAAGGCGGCCGTCGACGTGTTCAAAGAGAAGCTGATCCGCCGGGACATCTCCATGAAGGCGTTCGACGCCGGCGAGCCTCAGCCATCGGGCAAGACCTACAAGGTGATCGGCAGCATCAAACAGGGCATCAGCAGCGAGGACGCCAAAAAGGTCACCAAACTCATCCGCGACGAGGGCCCCAAGGGCGTCAAAGCGCAAATCCAGGGCGAGGAGATCCGCGTCAGCTCCAAGAAACGCGACGACCTGCAGGCCGTTCAGGCACTACTGCGCGGCGCCGACCTCGACATCGCGCTGCAGTTCGTCAACTACCGCTGAGGTCGCCCCGTGCCGCGGCCCTATGTCCCGAGCGTGCGCGTGATCATTCGCTCGTCAGCCAAGCGCGCCAAACCCGCCCTTCAGCCGAGCCCACCGACCTAGGGTGATCGCCATGGCACCTGCGCAACGCGAACCCAAAGTCGTCGTTCTCGGAGGCGGATCCTGGGGAACCACCGTCGCCTCGATCTGCGCCCGGCGCGGACCGACGCTGCAATGGGTGCGTTCGGCAGAAACCGCTGCCGACATCAACGACCACCACCGCAACTCCAGGTACCTGGGCGACGAGGTCGAACTCACGCACACGCTGAAGGCCACAACCGACTTCTCCGAGGCCGCCGCGTGCGCCGACGTCATCGTCATGGGTGTGCCCTCGCATGGTTTCCGCGGGGTGCTCACCGAGTTGGCCAAGGAACTGCGGCCGTGGGTTCCGGTGGTGTCGCTGGTGAAGGGCCTCGAGCAGGGCACCAACTATCGGATGAGCCAGATCGTCGACGAGGTCCTGCCCGGCCATCCGGCCGGAATTCTGGCCGGGCCCAACATCGCCCGCGAGGTCGCCGAAGGCTATGCCGCCGCCGCGGTACTGGCGATGCCCGACCAGAGGCTGGCGGCCAACCTCGCGCAACTGTTCCGCACCAAGCGGTTCCGGACCTACACCACCGACGACGTGGTGGGCGTCGAGATGGCGGGTGCGTTGAAGAACGTGTACGCGATCGCGGTCGGCATGGGTTATTCGTTGGGCATCGGAGAGAACACCCGGGCGATGGTGATGGCCCGCGCGGTCGCCGAGATGTCCAAGCTGGGGGTGGCCATGGGCGGGGACCGGGACACCTTCGCGGGGTTGGCCGGTATGGGCGACCTGATCGTGACCTGCACCAGCCAGCGCAGCCGCAACCGGCACGTGGGCGAGCAACTCGGGTCCGGCAAGTCCATCGAGGAGATCATTTCGGCGATGAACCAGGTCGCCGAGGGCGTCAAGGCGGCCAGCGTGATCATGGAGTTCGCCGAGAAGTTCGGGATCTCGATGCCGATCGCCAGGGAAGTCGACGGGGTGGTCAACCACGGGTCGACCGTCGAGCAGGCCTACCGCGGGCTCGTGGCCGAGAAGCCCGGCCACGAGGTGCATGGATCCGGCTTCTGAGCCGAGCGACCTGCTCAGTTGGCGTATGGGTTGGTGCCCTCTGGGCGCGCGACCAGCGGGTTGACCTCGTTGAGGATGAACGAACCCGCCGGGCTCACGACGAAGCCGGACTGGTTTCGAGTGTCGACGCACGCCGTCATGGTGCCGTCACCTCCACAGCTGACAGTGCCGAAGCTCAAGCGCGTGTTGGGCGGTAGCGGCTCGACCGGCCCCCCGTACATCGGTGCCGGCGACATCCCAAACGTCGGCACACCGCCCGAGCTGCCGCCGACCAGGTTCGCCCCCTCGGGTCCCCCGGGGATCGCGCCGTTGCAGCCGTAGCCGCCGGAGCGCTGCAACATGCAGGTCAAACCGGCCGAGCCGAAGACATAGGCCGACCCGTCGTACACCGCGTAGTCCTGAGGGTTGACCGGCGGCAACGCGTTGATATCGGGCGCCGGGGGCGGCGGGGGCGGGGGTGGCTGCGCCGCGGCCAACCCCGCCACGTTGAGGACACCGGCCGCGGCGATGCCCGCAAGGCCGAAGAGTCCGCCGACGAGAAATCTGTTCACCACCATCACAGCCTAAATGTCGCCAAAATGGACGGCAGTGTTTCACGTGCCTCGTGGTGATCGCGCCGAGATGGCAGTTCGGCAGGGAAAGTGCGAGAAGACGCCTGCTCGGCTGCGATTTCGGCGCCGCGCAATCGCGCGGCCGGGACCGGTGTCAGTAAAGACCCGGGCCGCGGCCCGCCATATCCTCCAGCCGCGCGATGCGGTCAGCGATCGGCGGGTGGGTGGAGAACAGCTCGCCGATCTTCTCGCCGGCGCGGAACGGGTTCGCGATCATCAGGTGGGCCTGGTCGGCCAGCTGCGGCTCCGGCGGCAGCGGAGCTTGCTGCACCCCGTTGCTGATCTTGCGCAGCGCGCTGGCCAGCGCCAGCGGATCGCCGGTCAGCTCAGCTCCGGATTGATCGGCCTGATACTCCCGCGATCGTGACACCGCAAGCCGGATGACGGTCGCGGCGATCGGACCGAGCAGCGAAACCAGAAGTATTGCAAGCGGATTGGCGCCCCCGTTGCGGTTCCCACCGAACATGCTCGCAAAGAACGCCAGGTTGGCCAGCGCAGTGATCACCGAGGCCATCGCGCCGGCGACACACGAGATCAGAATGTCGCGGTTGTACACATGAGAGAGCTCATGGCCGAGCACGGCGCGAAGCTCGCGATCGTTGAGTAATGCCAGGATTCCCGTGGTGCAGCACACCGCGGCGTTACGCGGATTACGGCCGGTGGCGAACGCGTTCGGCGCCGCGGTGTCGCTGATGTAGAGGCGGGGCATGGGCTGGCGTGCGGTGGTGGCGAGCTCGCGCACGATCTTGTACATCAGCGGGGCCTGCATCTCGGTGACGGGCTGGGCATGCATGGCCCGCAGCGCCATCTTGTCGCTGTTGAAGTAGACGTAGGCGTTCATGCCGATGGCGAACAGCACCGCCAGGAACATGATGCTGCGCCCGAACATGGCCCCGACGCCGACGATCAGACCCGAGAACACCACCAGCAACAGAAACGTCTTGGCTCTGTTGGCGTGCGGATGCCAAGTCATCGTTGCTTGCCTCCTTGAAAATGCGGCCGAGAAAACGCAGCCGACCCGTCAGACCCGAAAGGCTCATCGCTGTAATCAACGCCCAGACATCCCGCGCGGGTTCCTGCAGCCTTGAAGTCTCAGCCGTGCCGGGTGATGGTGTAGTTCACCAACGTGGCCATCGCTTGACGCCCGGGTCCCTCGGGCAGCTGGGCGAGCTCGATCTCGGCCTGCTTGGCGTAACCCGCCACCGTCTCCTTGGCCTTTGCGATGCCCTGTGACGCGCGCAGCAGCCGCAGCGCCTCGGCCAGGTCGTCGTCATCATCGACCGGACCGGACACCAACTCGCGCAACCGGTCGGCGTCGGGGCCGGTCTCACGCAGTGCGAACAGCACCGGCAACGTATGCACGCCTTCCCGCAGGTCGGTGCCCGGCACCTTGCCCGATTCGTCAGGATCGCTGGCGATGTCGATGATGTCATCGGAAATCTGGAAGGCGGTACCTACGATGCCGCCGAGCCGGGCCAGCCGTTCGGTCTGCTCGTCGTCCGCACCCGAGAAGGTCGCACCGAACCGACCCGAGGCCGCGATCAGACAGGCCGTTTTCTCGTACACGACCTTGAGGTAGTGGTCCACCGAGTCGACGTGGTCGGCCGCCCCGCGGGTCTCCCGCATCTGGCCGGTCACCAGTAGCGCGAAGGTGTCGGCGATGATCCGCACGGCGTCCGGCCCCAGGCGCGACACCAGCCGCGACGCGGTGGCGAACAGATAGTCGCCGGCCAGAATCGCGATGTTGTTGCTCCAGCGGGCATTGGCGCTTGGCGCCCCGCGTCGCATCTGCGCCTCGTCCATCACGTCGTCGTGGTACAG
>JAGQTR010000307.1 GCA_020438915.1 Mycobacterium sp. | reverse complement strand
AGATGCCGCGCGCCGACTGGGCGACATAGGACAGCGCCATCACCGAGGCACGGGCGAGTTGGTCGCGTGCGGTCTCGTCGTCGATGTCCAGCAGCGGCGGGTAGCCCCAGATCGGCGCCAGCATTGCCAGGCCGGCTTGGACGTCGACGCGGACGTCGCCACTGTGTATCGGGAGCGGGAACGGTTCGGCAGGCGGCAGGCCATCCCCGAACCGGCCGTCGACCAACAGCCCCCAGACGTCGCCGAAGGTGACCCGGTGCGCCACCAGGTCCTCGATGTCGACACCGCGGTAACGCAGCGCCCCGCCGTCCTTGTCGGGTTCGGCGATCTCGGTCTCGAACGCCACCACGCCGGCCAACCCGGGAGCAAAATCCTTCGGCACCGCAGTCATGGGCCGATTCTTGCACCCGCCCCCGGAGCCGGAGCCGACAGTCCGACTCGGGCGTAGCGTGATCACGTGGGTACTTCTGATCACCTGACCCGGATGCGGGTGGAGTACGGATCTTCGGAGAAAGACGGCAGTGCTGATCTGGACGTCGACTGGCTGGACGTGGGCTGGGTGGCGCTGCTGGGTAGCTGGATGGCCGATGCGGAACGGGCAGGTATCGCCGAGCCCAACGCGATGGTCGTCGGCACCGTGGACGCCGACGGCAGACCCGCCACCCGCTCGGTGCTGTGCAAGAGCGTGGATGAATCCGGGATCTCCTTCTACACCAACTACGACTCCGACAAGGGGGAGCAGCTGGCCGTCAACCCACATGCGTCGGCGACCTTCCCGTGGTACGCACTGGGGCGTCAGGTGCATGTTCGCGGCCCGGTCACCCGGGTCACCCCCGAGGCGACGGCCGCCTATTGGGCATACCGCCCCCGCGGCTCCCAGCTGGGAGCCTGGGCGTCACAGCAAAGTCGACCGATTGCGTCGCGGGCCGCACTGCTGCAACAGCTGGCCGAGGTCACCGAGCGCTTCGCCGACGTCGAGAACGTTCCGGTGCCGCCGCACTGGGGCGGCTACCTGATCGCTGCCGAGACCGTTGAGTTTTGGCAGGGCCGGGAAAACCGGGTGCACAACCGGATCCGCGTTCGCGGATCGCACGTCGAACGCCTCCAGCCCTGACAAGTGAATTCACGCGCGATCGGGCAGGTGTCGGGTGCTGTCGGTTTCACCGTTAATCGATGGCCTGACCGGCTAACATCCAGTCTGTGGCAGAAGTGTGGGGGGAGTCGGCCCTTGGTCTGCGCGAGCGCAAGAAACGCCGCACCCGTGCCACGCTGATCGATGCGGCAATCAACTTGTGTGACCGGCAAGGCTTTGATCGGACGACCGTTGACCAGATCGCGGCCAGCGCTGACGTGTCACCGCGCACGTTCAGCCGCTACTTCGCCACCAAGGACGCCATCGCGATCGCGTTGATCGATGAGGTGGTCGCCGACGCGGCCGCCGAGCTCGCCCGCCTACCGCGCGAGCTGGGCAATTTCGAAGCGTTGCGACGTGCCTACGTGGCGGTGGCGGAGGGCGCCAAGCTGGCGCCTGCCGGCGCACTGTCCTCAGATCGCCTGATGCAGATCCTGCGGATCACCGCGTCGTCGACAGCCCTGCGGCAGTCGGCGATCGAGTACCGAGCCAATGCCGTCGACGCGGTGATGGCCGAACGTTTGGGGACCAGCATCGAGGACCGCAAAGTCAAGCTGCTGGCCGCGGTCTGGGGTGCGGTGCTGATCACCGGCGGTCAGCGGTCTGGTGCAGGACCACACCACGGCGGCCGACGTCAGCCTCGACGACGTCGTCGAGGCGGTGGAAGCCACCTATGCGGAGTTCGTCGGCGAAACGGCGGATCTTGGCCAGCCGGTGTGACCCGCCACACGCCCCCCGCGGGCGTGGCGGCTGCAATGGGACTACCTTCTGTAGGCAGCCTTAGCGATTTCCCGATCGATCCGATGAAGACAGAAGGGATCCCCGTGGCCGATAACGCCGAAGCCGGGCAAGAGCATGCCACCTTGAAGTACCCGGGTGGCGAGCTCGACCTTGACATCGTCCACGCCTCAGAGGGAGCGGACGGCATCGCTCTGGGGTCGTTGCTGGCCAAGACCGGATACACCACATTCGACGGTGGTTTTGTCAACACCTCTGCCACCAAGAGCGCCATCACCTATATCGACGGTGACGCCGGCATTCTGCGGTACCGCGGTTACCCGATTGAGCAACTCGCGGAGAAGTCGACGTTCATCGAGGTCAGCTACCTGCTGATCTTCGGTGAACTGCCGACGGCTGAGCAGTTGGCCAAGTTCACCACCCAGATCCAGCGACACACCCTGCTGCACGAGGACCTGAAGCGCTTCTTCGACGGCTTCCCACGCAACGCGCACCCGATGCCGGTGCTCTCCAGCGC
>JAGQTR010000306.1 GCA_020438915.1 Mycobacterium sp. | reverse complement strand
TCATCATGTTGCTCGGCGGCCTACGCGAACTGACGGCGATCACGGTCGAGGAGGGCGGGCGGATGAGCGACGTCACCGACGAGGCGGTCGACGCTTCGATCGCCCTACTGCGCCAGAGTCGGGATCGAGGCTTGCTGGACTAACTGGCACGCCCGGCCGGGCCTGGCCAAACCGCGCGCAACGAGCGCTTGTGAAACGCTGCCGGCACGCGACGGTGCTCCGGGATCGGACCGCGGCCGACGTCAGGTTGGGGGCCGACGTCAGGTTGCGGGGCCGCGGGGAGTGGCACCGCCCTCGTCGGACCAGTCGGCGCCCTCACCAGCCCCCTTGGACGGGTCACTGAGGACATCGTCATCGGCGTCCGCTGATCCCGCGTCGGACTCGGCGGTTTTCGGCTTGTCTTTGGTCACGGATGAGGACTACCCCGCGAGTGAGCAGTTGACTCAGTCCCGTCATCTCGATCCGAAGTGCCGCGTGTGTGGTTTATCGTCGCGCCATGGCAACCAAGGACTCCCGCGAAGTCGTGATCGACGCAACCCCCGAGCAGATCCTCGACGTCATCGCCGACGTCGAGGCGACCCCCACCTGGTCGCCGCAATACCAGAGCGCAGAGGTCCTCGACAGTTACGACAACGGCAGGCCCAAGCGGGTCAAGATGAAGATCAAGGCCGCGGGGATGACGGACGAACAGGTCATCGAGTACACCTGGGCCGACGACAGCGTGAGGTGGACACTGGTGTCGGCCAATCAGCTGAAGGCCCAAGACGCCGGCTACACGCTCACCCCAGAGGGCGACAAGACCAGGGTGACGTTCGATTTGGCGATCGACCTGGCGGTGCCCATGCCCGGGTTTGTCCTCAAACGGGCGATGAAGGGCGGCCTCGAAAGCGCCACCGACGGGCTGCGCAAACAGGTCCACAAGGTCATCAAGGGGTGACCGGAGGGCCCCTGGCCGGAGTCAGGGTCGTCGAACTCGGCGGCATCGGCCCGGGACCGCACGCGGGTATGGTCCTGGCCGATCTGGGCGCCGATGTGGTGCGAATCCGCCGCCCCGGCGGCCTGCAGATGCCGGCCGAGGATGCAGACCTCATGCATCGCGGTAAACGGGTTGTCGATCTCGACCTGAAGACCGATCGCCAGGTGCTGTTGAACCTGCTGGCCAAGGCCGATGTGCTGATCGACGGCTTCCGCCCGGGTACTTGCGAGCGACTCCGAATAGGTCCGCAGGACTGCGACGCCATCAACCCACGGCTGATCTTCGCCCGGATCACCGGGTGGGGACAGCACGGCCCCTTGGCGACGTCGGCGGGGCACGACATCAACTATCTGTCGCAGACCGGTGCACTGTCGGCGATCGGATACCGAGACAGGCCGCCGGTGGTGCCGCTGAACCTCGTCGCCGACTTCGGCGGCGGGTCGATGCTGGTGCTGTTGGGCATCGTGGCCGCGCTCTACGAGCGGGAGCGGTCCGGCGTCGGACAGGTGATCGACGCGGCCATGGTCGATGGGGTCAGCATGCTGGCGCAGATGGCGTGGACGATGAAATCTCTCGGCACCCTCCAAGACGAGCGGGAGTCCTTCCTGCTCGATGGTTCAGCGCCGTTCTATCGCACCTACGAAACGTCCGACGGACAGTACATGGCAGTCGGAGCCATCGAACCCCAGTTTTACGCCCAGCTGCTCGCCGGACTCGGTCTGTCGGCCGAGGAAGTGGGTCCACAGATGGACCGCTCGGCGTTCCCGGCCATGCAAGCGGTGTTCGCCGAACGGTTCGCCGGCAAGACGCGCCAAGAGTGGACCGAGATTTTCGCGGGAACCGATGCGTGCGTCACCCCGGTGCTCAGCTGGAGCGAAGCGGCACGCAGCACACATCTGCGAGCCCGCGAAACGATGGTGACCCACGGTGGAGTGCACCAGGCGGCACCGGCGCCGCGCTTTTCGCGAACCCCGGCAAGCGCCGTTGGCGCGCCACCGCGGGATGCCACGCCGGTCGAGGGGATCGGATGGTGAATTGAGTTTGCTGCGAAATCCTCGACGCGAGGCCGATTGCGTTGGTAGTATTTGCCAGTATGGCTGTTCGAACTTCTAGCGACGTTGTGATCGACGCCCCGCCTGCGGCGATTCTGGACGCGCTGGCCGATATCGGCTCGGCGGCCTCGTGGTCATCGCTGCACAAGAACGTCGAGGTGCTCGATCGTTACCCCGACGGCCGCCCACACCACGTCAAGGCCACCGTCAAGCTCATGGGAATCTCCGACCGGGAGGTGCTCGAATACCACTGGGGTGATGACTGGGTGGTGTGGGACGCGGCTCAGACGCTCAAGCAGCGCGGCCAGCACGGGGAGTACAACCTGACGCCCGTGGGTGAGGACCGGACGCGGGTACGTTTCGACCTGATTCTCGATCTGGTGGCGCCGTACCCGCATTTCCTGGTGCAGCGCTTGAAGCGGATGGTGCTCGATGTCGCGCTCGAGAATCTCCGCGAGCGCGTCATGCACCCGGCGTGATCTACCGCCTCTGGCGCGTCGTCGACGAAACTGAAGTTGTGTTCGACAATCTGCCGCAATCTCGGCAATTTCTTCAGTTTCGGCGAGGGCGCAGGATTTGAAGCCGCCGGATCGCTTCGTCGAGGGTGTCGTCACGCTTGCAGAAGGCGAAGCGCACCAGGTGATTCCATTGATCCGCGTGCTCGGCCGCAGCGTCGCAGAACGCCGACATCGGAATCGCGGCCACACCGGCGCGTTCCGGTAGTTCGGCGCAGAACGCCGAGCTGTCGTCGTAACCGAGCGGGCGCGGGTCGGCGCACAGAAAATAGGTTCCCGAACTGTCGTGGACCTCGAAACCGATGTCTGCCAGCGCAGAACCCAACCGGTCTCGCCGGGACTGCAGCGAGTCGCGCAACGCAGTCACCCACGGATCCTCGGTGGCAAGCGCCAGCGCCACCGCGGGCTGGAACGGGGCGCCGCCGACGTAGCTGAGGTACTGCTTGGCCGCCCGGACGCCTGCGATGAGCTCGCTTGGTCCGCAGGCCCATCCGATTTTCCAGCCGGTGACGTTGAACATCTTGGCGGCACTGGAGATGGTGATGGTGCGCTCGGCCATGCCCGGGTAGTTGGCCAGGGGTCGGTGGCTCCCGCCAGGGAAGTCGGAGTAGACGAGGTGCTCGTAGACCTCGTCGGTGATTACCAGCAGATCGGCTGACACCGCGAGTTCGGCCAGTGCCCGCAACTCCTCGTCAGTGGCGACCATGCCGGTCGGGTTGTGCGGTGAGTTGACGATGAGCGCCTTGGTCTTCGGGGTGACGGCACGACGGAGACCGTCGACATCGATGGCGAAACCCCGGCCGTCGGCCCGCAGTGGAACGGCGCGGCGGTGGCAACCCGCCATGGCGATGACGGGGGAGTACGAGTCGTAGAACGGTTCGATCAACAACACCTCGGAATCGGGTTCGACGAGCCCGAGCACCGCGGCCGCAATGGCCTCGGTGGCGCCGACGGTCACCAGTACCTCGGTGTCCGGGTCGTACTCGGTGCCATAGCGGCGCCGGCGCTGCTCGGCGATCGCCTGGCGAAGGGGGGCGATACCCAGCCCGGGCGGGTATTGATTGACGCCCTCGGCGATGGCGTTCTCGGCGGCCTTGAGCATCGCCGGCGGGCCGTCTTCGTCGGGAAATCCTTGGCCGAGGTTGACCGCGCCGATCCTGGCCGCCAGCGCGGACATCTCGGCGAAGATGGTCACCGCGTAGGGCTGCAGCCTGCGCACCGTCATGGCGTTCCAGCCTCGGCGCCCACGTGCACCGGATGCGCCAGCACCGATTCGTGCATGTATCCGAGTTCATTCCACGGCGTGGACTCGGGCTGCACCCTCCCGCGGTCGTCGGCGGCGCGCACCCTAAGCAGGTGCTCGCCGGGTTCGGGATTCCAGGCAAACTGCCAGCGCGCCCATACCCCGGGCGATGAGGCTGATGTGATCTCCGCGGTGCGCCACGGACCCGCGTCGATGCGGTACTGCACCTCGCTGACGCGGTGCTCGCCGGCGAACGCCCTGCCGCGGATCAGCTGCGGCCCCGGTGGCAAGCGGGCCGGCCAGGGCAACTCGACCAGCGTCGAGATGCCCAGTGCGGTGATGGCCGGGCCCCTACCGGGTCCATCGGTGGGATGCTCCGGCCCGATCAGAACGTAATCCTCGGTATTCCACGGCACGTGCAGCGGGTGCTCGGACACCTCAATACGGCCTAGCCACTTGATGCTTGCCGCGCCGAGCCAGCCCGAAACCAGCAGACGGGCCGGAAAGCCGTGATCAGGGGGCAGCGGCTCGCCGTTCATGGCGATCGCGACGATCGTGTCGTCGGCCCGTGCCTTGGCCAGCGGCAATGGACGGCGGGCGCGGATCGAGTCGAGTGACTCCGCGAGCACCTCGGATGCCCCGTCGGTGATGCCGGCCGGGTCCAATAGGTCCCGCAGCCGCACACCGGTCCACTCCGCGGTGCTGATCGCACCGCGGCCCCACTGGGTGCCCTCGAAGGTCTGTCCCAGTTCCGCGCCGAGTAGGACGCGCCGGTTTCCCGCGCATTCGATGGTGCGGATCATCGATCTCAGCGGAAAGCGGTGTTGCAGGTCCTCGTAGGTGTAGCTGGTGGGATTCCGCACACCGTCGCCGTCGACCGACAGCGTCCAGGTGGCCGCGTCGATCATCGGGGTGGGCGCGTGGCTGCGGATGAAGAACCTGTCGACGGGGGTGATGTCACCGAGCATCCGATCGGGCCGGGTGCCGTAGTCCAGACCTGATCCGGTGTCCTCCATGAGGTCATCCGGCGTCGGTTTGCTCACCCCGGGGCAGCCAGTCGTCATCGCTTCACTCTGCCTGATCGCGGGGCCGTGGCGCGCGGTGACCCGCTCGCCCAACCAACAGGTTGATCGGCGCGCTTGATAGGCTCGGCGACCAGTGGAATACCCTCGGAGTGGACGTATTTCCGACGAGCACAACCAACAGGACCCGGAGAACTAAAACATGTCCGAAGAAGCTTTCATCTATGAGGCCATCCGAACGCCCCGCGGCAAGCAGCGAAATGGCTCGCTGAACGAGGTCAAGCCCGTCAACCTGGTGGTCGGGTTGATCGAGGAATTGCGGTCGCGCTTCCCTGACCTCGACGAGAACATGATCAGCGACGTCATCCTGGGTGTCGTGTCACCCGTCGGCGATCAGGGTGGCGACATTGCCCGCACCGCCGGCCTGGTGGCGGGTCTGCCAGAGACCACCGGCGGATTCCAGCTCAACCGGTTCTGCGCCTCTGGTCTGGAGGCGGTGAACCTGGGCGCCCAGAAGGTGCGTTCCGGTTGGGACGATCTGGTGATCGCCGGTGGTGTCGAGTCGATGAGCCGCGTTCCGATGGGCTCTGACGGCGGCGCCTGGGCGCTGGACCCCGAGACCAACTACCGGATCGGCTTCGTGCCACAGGGCATCGGCGCCGACCTGATCGCCACCATCGAGGGCTTCAGCCGCGAGGACGTCGACGCCTATGCCGCGCGCTCGCAGGAGCGGGCTGCGGCGGCCTGGTCGGGTGGCTACTTCGCGAAGTCCGTCGTGCCGGTCAGGGATCAAAACGGCCTGGTCATCCTCGACCACGACGAGCACATGCGTCCCGGGTCGACGGTCGAGAGTCTCGGCAAGCTGAAGACCGCCTTCGACGGCATCGGCGCGATGGGCGGATTCGACGACGTGGCGCTGCAGAAATACCACGCCATCGAGAAGATCAACCACGTTCACACCGGCGGCAACAGTTCCGGCATCGTCGACGGTGCCGGCCTGCTGCTCATCGGCAGCGAGCGGGCGGGAAGCGCGCAAAACATGACCCCCCGTGCACGCATCGTGGCCACCGCCACCAGCGGCGCCGACCCGGTCATCATGCTCACCGGGCCCACCCCGGCCACCCGCAAGGTGCTCGATCGTGCCGGCCTGACCGTCGACGACATCGATCTGTTCGAACTGAACGAGGCGTTCGCCTCGGTGGTGCTGAAGTTCCAGAAGGACCTCAACATCCCCGACGAGAAACTCAACGTCAACGGCGGAGCCATCGCGATGGGTCACCCGCTGGGTGCCACCG
>JAGQTR010000305.1:2184-3419 GCA_020438915.1 Mycobacterium sp. | reverse complement strand
GTCGCCTACCGCTACTTCGCCACGGCCAAGCGAAAATTCATCATCGCCGACACTCCCGGCCACATTCAGTACACCCGTAACATGGTCACCGGAGCCTCCACGGCTCAGCTTGTGATCGTATTGGTGGACGCCCGTCACGGTCTGCTGGAGCAGTCCCGTCGCCACGCATTCCTGGCCTCGCTGCTGGGTATCCAGCATGTCGTCCTGGCGGTCAACAAGATGGACCTCGTCGGGTGGGATCAGGAGCGTTTCGAAAAGATCCGCGACGAGTTTCACGACTTCGCCGCGCGCCTGGACATCCATGACGTGACCACGATCCCGTTGTCGGCGCTCAACGGCGACAACGTGGTCACCAAGTCCGACGTGTCGCCCTGGTATGAAGGTCCCTCGCTGCTCAATCACCTCGAAGAGGTGTACATCGCCGGGGATCGCAACCTCGTCGACGTACGCTTCCCGGTGCAATACGTGATCCGTCCGCAAACCCGCGACCATCACGATCACCGCAGCTACGCAGGAACGGTCGCCAGCGGGGTGATGCGCGTCAACGACGATGTCGTGGTGTTGCCGGCGAACAAGACGAGTCGGATCGCGGCGATCGAGGGTCCCGGTGGCCCGGTGGACGAGGCCTTCCCGCCGATGGCGGTATCGGTCAGCTTGGCCGACGACATCGACATCTCCCGTGGTGACCTGATCGCCCGACCCAACAACCGGCCGCGAGTCACCCAGGACTTCGACGCCACGGTCTGCTGGATGTCCGACGACGCGGCACTCGAACCCGGCCGCGACTATCTGATCAAGCACACCACCCGCACCACGCGGGTCAAGGTGATGGGCCTGGATTATCGGCTCGACGTCAACACGTTGCACCGGGACAAGTCGGCAACTGCACTCAAACTCAATGAGCTGGGCCGTATTTCGCTGCGGTCCCAGGTGCCGCTGTTGCTCGATGAGTACAGTCGCAACGCTGCGACGGGTTCCTTCATCCTGATCGACTCGAATACCAATGGAACCGTGGCCGCGGGCATGGTCCTGCGGAACGGCACCGCACGCGCAGCGAGTCCGAATACCGTGCGGCACGAGTCGTTGTGTACCGCCGAGGACCGCCTGACCAAGGGCCGAGCGGTGTGGTTCACCGGTCTTTCCGGGTCGGGCAAGTCCTCGGTGGCGATGCTCGTCGAGCAGAAGCTGCTCGAAAAGGGCATTCCCGCTTATGTTCTCGATGGCGACAACCTGCG
>JAGQTR010000305.1:0-2081 GCA_020438915.1 Mycobacterium sp. | reverse complement strand
TTGGTGCCTGCGATCAGCCCGTTGGCTGAACATCGCGAATTGGCGCGCACGGTGGCCACCGATGCCGGCGTCGAGTTCTTCGAGGTGTTCTGTGACACGCCGCTGGCGGACTGCGAGCGACGAGATCCCAAGGGGTTGTACGCAAAAGCCAGGGCGGGCGAGATCACTCATTTCACCGGAATCGACAGTCCCTATGAGCGGCCGAAGAACCCTGATCTGCGCCTCACCCCGGAACGCACGCCCGAGGAACTGGCGGACTCGGTCATCGAGTTGATAAGCCGACAGGTGTGACCGACCACGATCTTGCCGCCCGTCTGGCGACCGAGGCCGGTGCATTGCTGCTCGGTATCCGTAACGGACTGGCCGCGGCCACGGCGCAGGAGAGAAAAGCCGCGGGGGACAAGGGCTCCCACGATTTCTTGATGGCAGCGTTGACTGCGGAGTGCCCCGAGGATGCGGTCCTCTCGGAGGAAGGTCCGATAGAGCAAGCCGATCCGGTGCGGCTGACTGCCGATCGGGTGTGGATTGTCGATCCGCTGGACGGCACGCGGGAATTTTCCGAGCTCGGGCGCACCGATTGGGCGGTGCACGTGGCCCTCTGGGAACGTGATGGCGGCACGGGTGAACTGATCGCCGGAGCCGTCGCGCTACCGGCGCAGGGCCTCACCCTGGCCACTCCGACGGTGGCTCCTCCCTGCGATGCTCCCGACGTGCCGCGGATCGTGGTCTCGCGCACCCGCCCGCCCACTGTCGCGCTTGAGGTAAGGGAGGCATTGAACGGTGTTCTCGTGGAGATGGGTTCGGCAGGAGCAAAAGTCGCATCCGTGATCCAGGGGTTATCGGATGTCTACGTGCACGCGGGCGGCCAGTACGAGTGGGACTCCGCGGCTCCGGTTGCCGTCGCACGGGCCGCGGGTCTGCACACCTCGCGTATCGATGGCACGCCGCTGGTGTACAACCGGCGCGACCCCAAGTTGCCCGACCTGATCGTGTGCCGTCCCGAATATGCCGAGGCGGTGTTGGCGGTCACTGCCGGCTGAGCAGTGGTGTCGCTCCCGCACGGTGGGCTTGGTCCGCCATGGCCGTCTGCCGCAGTAGGCTTCGTTCATGTCTGATCCCACCACCTTGCGCGCGCTTTCGGGCCTTCCGCTGTCCCCGGGCAGTCTCGCTGAGTCCGCGCTGGTCCTGATCGATTGCCAGAACACCTACACCAGTGGGGTCATGGAACTCGACGGCGTCCAAGCGGCCCTCGACGAGGCTGCGGTGCTGCTTGAGCGAGCACGCGCGGCGGGCATCCCGATCGTCCACATCCAACACGACAACGGTCGCGGCTCGCTTTACGACATCGAAGGTGAGAGCGGAGCAATCGTGTCGCAGGTTACCCCGCGCGATGAAGAGTCGGTGGTCATCAAGAACTACCCGAACGCGTTCGTACAGACCGAACTCCATGAACTCCTCAGCTCCGTCGACGCGTCGAACCTCGTGCTGGCCGGCTTCATGACCCACATGTGCGTGAACTCCACAGCCCGCGGGGCATTCAATCTCGGCTACGCACCGACGGTGGTAGCCGGGGCGACCGCGACCCGGGCGCTGCCCGGTCTAGGCCGCGATCGGGTGCCGGCCGAGGTCGTGCAGGCGGCCAGCCTGGCGGCGCTAGCCGACATGTTCGCCGTGGTGGTTGGCGGAAGCGCGGACATTCCCGACTAGCCTTGCCCTATGCGGATGTCGGCCAAGGCGGAGTATGCCGTCCGGGCCATGGTTCAGCTGGCCACGGTTGACGACGGCACTCTGGTCAAGACCGACGACCTGGCCAAAGCCCAGGGGATCCCACCTCAGTTTCTCGTCGACATCCTGTCCGACCTGCGTAATGACCGACTGGTGCGTAGCCACCGAGGCCGCGAGGGCGGATACGCGCTCGCCAGACCGGCTGCCGACATCGGCATCGCCGACGTATTGCGCTGTATCGACGGCCCGCTGGCCAGCGTGCGCGATATCGGTCTGGGCGACCTGCCCTACTCGGGTCCCACCGCGGCGCTGACCGACGTGTGGCGGGCCCTGCGGGCCAGCATGCGTTCGGTGCT
>JAGQTR010000304.1 GCA_020438915.1 Mycobacterium sp. | reverse complement strand
TGGCAGGGCAATCCCATCGCGCCCTGGAATTCAGCCCGCACGAAACGGGGAGGATCGACCTCGCCGGGTCCCGAGCCAACAAAGCCAGCAGCGGCGTGACCGGACGTAAAGGGGTAGCCAAAAAGAGCAGACATCCGGTCATCGACCCCTATCTACCCACCACCGGAAATTTCGGATACCGGGTGTCGCGCTATGAACTCGAGCTCGAATACAAGGTGGCGATCAACCGGCTGGCCGGCTCGGCGACCATCACCGCCGTCACCTTGGCTGAGCTGACCACGCTCACCCTCGACTTGTCCGATGCGCTCGCGGTGTCCAAGGTGACCGTGAACGGCAAACGTCCCTCGCAGTTCCGCACCGCGGCAGGCAAACTGCACATCACCCTGGCCGACCGGCTGTCCGCGGGTGCGGTGATGACGGTGGCGGTGCGTTACGGTGGCAGCCCCCGACCGATTCGATCCCATTGGGGTGGAGTCGGTTTCGAGGAGTTGACCGAGGGTGTCCTGGTCGCCGGGCAACCCAACGGGGCGGCCTCGTGGTTTCCCTGCGATGACCACCCGAGCGCCAAGGCCAGCTTCCAGATCCAGATCAGCACCGAGAGCCCGTATTTCGCGATCGCCAACGGCAAGCTGCTGGCCCGACGTGCCCGTGCCGGCATGACCACCTGGATCTACGAGCAGACCGAACCCACCTCGACGTATCTCGTGACGCTTCAGATCGGTTTGTACGACCGACACCGGATGTCGAAGAACGGTGTGGAAACCTTCTCGGTGTTACCCGACCGGCTACGCGCACATTTCGAACACGATTTCGCCCGTCAGCCTCAGATGATGAAGCTGTTCGTGAAGCTGTTCGGTCCCTATCCGCTCGCCGACGGTTACACCGTGGTGGTAACCGACGATGATCTGGAGATTCCCCTTGAAGCGCAGGGGATCTCGATCTTCGGCGCCAACCATTGCGACGGGCAGCGAAGTTCGGAGCGGCTGATCGCGCACGAACTGGCCCACCAGTGGTTCGGAAACTCGGTCACGGTGCAGCGTTGGCGCCATATCTGGTTACATGAGGGTTTCGCCTGCTACGCCGAATGGCTGTGGTCAGAACATTGCGGAGAGCGCAGCGCCGAGGAGTTGGCCCACCAATACCACCAGCGGTTGAGCAACTCGGCACAGAACCTGGTTCTCGCCGACCCTGGTCCACGCGACCTGTTCGACGACCGGGTGTACAAACGCGGCGCGCTCACTCTGCACGCGCTACGCAACCAGATCGGCGACACATCCTTTTTCGCACTGCTCAAGGATTGGACGACCCGCTACCGACACAGCAGTGTGGTGACCGACGACTTCACCGGTTTGGCCGCCCGCTATTGCAAGGGTTCGCTCACTGATCTGTGGGCCGCGTGGCTGTACTCACCGAAGGTTCCCCCGCTGGACACGCAGGCGTGACCGACGCCATCGCCGGGCCCTCGGGAGCGGTCAGCAGGGGCAGCGTCGTCCGGGTCGGCTCGGCGACGGCACTGTCAGCGCTGTGCGGATACGCGGTGCTCTACCTGGCCGCGCGCGATCTCGAGCCGGCCGGATTCTCGGTCTTCGCTGTGTTCTGGGGGGCATTCGGACTGGTCAGCGGAGCCACCTTCGGATTGCTGCAGGAGACCACGCGCGAGGTCCGCTCGGCGGCACTCCCGCACCGCGGAGTGGACGCCACCGCGAATCCGGCAGCCGCCCACACCCACCCGATGCGCGTCGGAGCCGGGGTCGGCCTGGCCGCCGCGGTGCTCATCGCCGTCACCTCGCCGCTGTGGTCGGTGCAGGTTTTCGTCGAAGACCGCCTGCTCAGCGTCGCGCTGCTGTCCCTCGGGTTGGCCGGATTCTGCCTGCACACGACGCTGCTCGGGGCCCTCGCCGGAGTCAATCGGTGGTCGGAGTACGGCGCCCTGATGGTCGCCGACGCGGTTCTTCGGGTCACGTTGGCCGCTGCCACCTTCACGGTGGGCTGGGGGCTCGGTGGATATCTGTGGGCCACGGTGGCCGGCTCGATGGCGTGGCTGCTGATGCTCGTCGCCTCGCCGACAACGAGATCGGCTGCGCGGCTGGTCACCTCGGGCTCAACGGCGACGTTCCTGCGCGGTGCCGGGCACTCGATCGCCGCGGCCGGCGCCAGCGCGGTACTGGTGATGGGCTTTCCAGTGCTGCTGAAGGTCACCTCGGGTGGGGATCTCGGCGCCACGGGCGGGGTGGTCATCCTCGCGGTGACGTTGACCCGGGCACCACTGCTGGTGCCGCTGACAGCCATGCAGGGCAATCTGATCGCACATTTCGTCGACCAACCCACACACCGGGTGAAGGCACTGGCGGGGCCCGCGGCGCTGATCGGTGGACTGGGCCTGGTCGGGGTGGCGCTGGCAGGAGCTTTCGGGCCCTGGCTGCTACAGGAAGCCTTCGGCGCGGAATACCTCGCCGACGGTGCGCTGCTGGCCTGGTTCATCGCCGCGGCCATGGCGATCGCGCTGCTGACCCTTACCGGTGCGGCAGCGGTGGCCGCCGCGCTGCACCGCGCCTATGCCGCGGGCTGGTTGTGCGCCACCGTGGCCTCGACGCTGCTGTTGCTGCTCCCGCTGGAACTGCAGGTGCGCACGGTGGTCGCACTGTTGTGCGGGCCGCTGCTGGGGATAGCGATTCATCTGTGGGCGCTGGCCAGGGTTCCCGCTGCCCGATAGCCGGCGGCCAGCGCCGGACGCCTGGTCGACGGCTCCCCGGGCAGCCGAATACGCTGCAAGGTTGCGGGCCAATACGAAGGAGACGACATGGGCTGGCTGGTGACCGGCGGCGCTGGGTACATCGGGTCACATGTGGCTCGCGCACTACTGGACGCCGACGTTCCGGTGGTGGTGATCGACGACCTGTCCAGCGGCTTCGAGCACTTCGTTCCCGAATCGGCGACCTTCGTCCGCGGTACCCTGCTCGACCGGGGGCTCATCGAGGACACCCTGCGGCGCTTCGGGCTGCGCGGAGTGATCCACATCGCGGGATACAAGTACGCCGGCGAATCGGTCAAGCGTCCATTGCACACCTACGAGCAGAACGTGACCACGACGATCAACCTGCTGCAGGCCATGGAGCTTGCGGGCGTCGACAGGATCGTATTCTCCTCCAGCGCCGCCACATTCGGCACCCCGGACGTCGACATCGTCGACGAGACCACGCCCACCGCGCCTCAATCACCCTATGGGGAAACCAAACTCATCGGTGAGTGGCTGCTGCGCGATGCAGAACGTGCCACCGGACTCCGGCAAACCAGCCTGCGATATTTCAATGTGGTCGGATCGGGATCGGAGCGGTTGTTCGACACCAGCCCCCACAACCTGTTTCCGAAGGTGTTCGACATGCTCTACCGCGGCGCGACACCGAGCATCAACGGCGATGACTACCCCACGCCGGACGGCAGTTGCGTGCGCGACTACATCCACGTCTCCGATCTCGCGCTTGCCCATGTCGCGGCGGCCCAGCGACTCGACGACGGGTTGGCGGTGGAGCCGGTGTACAACCTCGGCAGCGGTGCGGGCACCTCGGTGGCCGAGATCATGAACGCGATCCGGAAGGTGACCGGATTCGACTTCGAGCCCCAGATCATGCCGCGTCGGCCCGGCGATCCGGCGCGCATCGTGGCGGCCGGCGATCTGGCCGCCCGCGATCTTGGCTGGGCGATGCGCCATTCGGTGGAGGACATGGTGGCCTCGGCGTGGGCCGCCCGCCAGCACGCCGGAGACACCTACCCGCGCTCGTGAAATCCTGGGTCGCCCGCGTAGCTGTGTTGCTCATCGCGCTGCAGTGGATCGTTCGCGCGGTGCTGGCGTTCGGTGGCTATTTCTACTGGGACGATCTGATCCTCGTCGGC
>JAGQTR010000303.1:2291-7899 GCA_020438915.1 Mycobacterium sp. | reverse complement strand
GGAGATCACGCCGCTTGAGCGGTCCTTTTCCATTGAGCACAGGTGGGTCAGCGTCTTCGTGCGCTGATGGCGAGTGTGAGCCAGGAGATCGCCGCCGCTACGAAGGCGGTCTGCTGGGCCCGACCGGTCGCACCTGCAGGATAGGCGAGGCCCTCCACGTAGTGGCCGACGAAACCGCCCGTCGGTAGGGCCGCCATTCCAGCCTTCGCGCGAACCTTGTCCTCCAGCACGGTCAGCGGGCACGGAACGTCTAGGTAAACGACCGCGAGGCCCCAGCCGACTGCCGCCGCATGCAGCCACCGACTGCGTCGCCACCGCAGGGCCAGGAATCCCCCGCTGGGCAGGTAGATCAGGAAACCCAGGTGGGCGGCGACCGTCGCGCCGACCGCGACCGCCGGGATCCACCGCGCCGGGGTTCTCGACACCGACTAGGGCTTCGGCTTCGAAGACCGGCCTTTTCTCGGTTTGCCGGTGGCCGGGGCCTCCGCACCGCGGGCCGTAAACCGCCCGAGTGCAGACACCCCGGGTAACGAGGAGGCGGCGCTGTACAGGTCGTTTCCGGTCGCGACGAGTGCTTCGAGTTGGGGCAGCAGCGCATCCAGGGTGCGGATCATCGGATCGGCGAGCGCGAGGTAGCGCTCGGCGCGATCGATCGCCGTGTTGAGCCGCTCGGTTGCCGACGCCAAGTTCTCGATGAGGTCCGGCATTTCGGCAGCGAGCTGGATCGACGCGGGAGGGATCCGCATGGCACTGGTAGCGGCAAGCTGTGCTGTGTCTGCTGCCGCCTGCGCGGCGGCTTTGATGTCACTAACGCTGGGAATCTTCTGGCTCACCATGATGTCAACCTTGCCGCACGTCGGCGGCCCGTGGGTAATTTGGTACCAAATTGGCGATGAGATCGCCGTGCAACGGGCATGGGGGCGCGGGAAAAAACACAAAAGTGAAGAACCGAAAGCCGCAACCTCTGTAGCCCTTCGAAGAAACCGCGTGAGAGCGGGATCCGCGCCTAGGGGGAGCTTAATCGCAGGTCAGCACTACCGCAAGTTTCGCAGGTGGACCAGCGATACCAGCCCGATGTCGCGCCGTAGCATCCCGGGCGGCAGTTTCCGGAAGCCGCGGACTCCCGGTGTCCCGGTGGCTACCTGAACAATTTTGCGGGCAATCCGAAAGTCGAGATCCTTGAGCGTCCCGCGGTCAGTGGTCGAGTCAAGGAGCGCGGACAGCCCGGCAACCGCGAACGGGCTCCGCACGTCCAGCATGACGTTGGTCGCCGCCACGAGGTGCCAGGCCCGCTCGCTGACCTGCATCTGGGACAAGGCAGGGGCCGCGGCGTCGAGCCGTGTTGCGACCCGTCCGACGAAACGACGCAGCCGATGGGGGCCCAAGGTCATGGTTCCGGCATGGGTGACCGACAAGCCGAGGCAGTCGATCCGGTCGCGCCCCCGGAACGCCGGATTTTCCGCGCACGACTGTCCGTGAGCGCTGAGGGCGGTGCGCAGTTCCTTGGCGATTTTGCGCGTCACGCCGAGTTCGGGCAGCAGCGAATCGATGCGTAGATCGGCCTCATGGAGCGCTTCAGGATCGGCATGGGCGATGATGAAATCGTCGTTGTAGCGGGCGTAGAAGACCCCGGGGATCGAGTTGATCGCTGCGTCGATCGGGACAACGGCCAGATTTCCCAGCAACGGCACCAGAGCTGTTCCCATGGCGATGCCGTTGAGTCGGGTGAACTGTGCGCCGTCGGCATCGCGCACCACAGGACGCACCAGCGAAGCGATGAGATCCCATGCACTAGGCTCGATCTCGTCGTTTGAGCTGCCGAGTGACGCGACCTCACGCAGGATCGGCCACAACGCGGCGTCCGGGCCGACGGGAAGGTCGTCGCCATAGCGGGCGAAATCGGACTGCAGCACATACAGTGGCGGGCCTTTGGTACCGACGCGCTCGCGATGGGCGCGGATGAAGCCGGCGAATGCTCGCATTGCCGACACGTTGGTCAAGCCCGGTAGATAGGAATAGACCCCGGGCAGGCCGTAGCAGCGAGCGTTGTGTGAAAGGAGTCTGAACAGTGCAGAACCGACTACGTGGTCGACGAACGTCGGCGTATGGGCGGCGCGAACCTTGTCTTTGGTTTCCAGAAACCATAGGTCTACCGGCTGCGGGCGGTACTCGCCGGCTGCGACGCTGCGTGCGATAGCTTTGGAAAGTGTCCGCCTTTGGGTGGCAGTGCTGAAATAGCTTACCCCGCAAGCAGCTTCGTTGAATGTTTGGCCGCGTTCACTGCGTTTGGCGAAGATTCGCAGGATGGCGTCTTCATAGGTTCGGGCATCCGCCAGCCGTCGCCCGATGTCTACAGGCTCACTTGGTGTGGACATCACTCACGCTTTCGGGGGTGCGGCCGCCGACTTGCCACGCCTTCACGATCTGCAGCCAGTGTCGCAACTGTTGAGGTTCGGTGTCTGTTGGCAGCACGAATATCAGGCGTAACTTCCCCCGGTTAAATAGCGGAGTTATCCGGCGTCCTGACACCGTAATAACAGCCGTGCCCTCTTGGAGACTGCGCATCGCTGCGGGCAGGATGGCGGCGAGAACTGCGAGGCTGACGTTGCGCATCTCTCGTTCTCCAACGCGTGTTTGCAGGTCCAAAACGATGCCGTCGGGAAACTGCGAAACGAACTCGGCCTTCAGGGTTTCTGGATCCTCCGATAGCGCCGACCCGTCAGCGCGGGAGTGAATCCAGTTCTCAGCAATGACCCGGTCCAGCGCGGCACGCCCATTGACACTCGGAGTCTGCCAGTACTGGCCACGATTCGCGGCGCCGCCGGTGACAGCTTGTAACACCAGGTGAGGCTGAACCTCGGAATCGCCGCATCCGGCTTTCCGGTAAAAAACCAGCGACGTTCGAGACCCGAAAGCGAGCAGGCCACCGCCATCGAGGGTTTGCTCCACCAACGTGACCGCGGCGGATCTCTGCGGCGGCCCGATCCACTCCGGGGTGGTGATTCTTCCGGCATGCACCGGACCCGGTTCCCGCGCGAGGGTGCGGACCCAGTCTCCCAGGGAGAGCAGGCGGGGTTTCGCCGTCGCGCGGTCCTGAAAATGCTGAAGATTGATATGGACGATAAGCACGGTGATCATGGCCGCGGTGATCTGCACCAGATCCGACGCGGGTTTGCCGTCGATCCACACCAGCGTGAACAACCCGGCAGTGAACGCGACGGTGGCGATGAGTAAGCCAAACTGCCCCTCGGCGAACAAGCGCATCTGGTAGGTGCCGATGGTGCTGCGGAGGATGAACAGCGGTAGCAGTGCCAGCAGAAAGGAAAACGGTACGTCGGGAAGGACGTACAGGCCCAACGCCGTGGCGAGAGACCAGAAGAACAGCGCGATCACCGGCGTCGTCCATAAGAGTTTGTGAAAAACCGAGATTCGAAACTGGCGGAAGGCTGGCATCCGACGCAGGCGCACGAAGTCGAAATAGAAGAGCCCGGTGGCCTCGTATCCGCCGCGGAACAATGGCAGGGTCAGATAGAAGAACTGAAAAGCATCGATGTCGCGCCAGCCCGAGAAGCCCGCCGTCAGGTCGAAGGTCCGCGTGTTGGTCCCGTAAATTCCCGCTATCGCAAGCACCGCGACCGCATCGAGGCGCAGACCGACCCCGGCTAGCGCGGTCTCGGCGCCGAGGCGCGGTGGTATCGACGGGAGCAACCGACGCGGGGGCTGACCGGGTGAGGCCAATCGCGGCCGCAGTCCGGTCAACCGATAGACCGCGAGTGTGTAGTGCACGGTGATCCAAATGCCCAACGCGTTGGATGCAACGATCGCGACAACGACGGCGGCGGCCGGATAGATGAAGACCCCGACGCCGAGAACGAGTAGTTGCAACATCATTGGCGCAAACAATGTCCACAAGGGGCGGTAAATGCGCCTTGTTGCGTACATGCCGGAATGAAGCACTCGGACAGGCAAGCGCAGTGCCAGTTCGACAACCACGAGAAACGCGTAGAAGCGGCCCACGGCATGGTGATCAGGCGACAGCCCGAAGGTGAGCACCACACCGCCGGCGATCGTCAAGGCCGAGCCTGCGATTGCGGAAAGGACTAGCCAGCAGCCAATTTCGCGTTCAGTAGCATCACGTTGCTGGCCCTGGGAGAACACCCGGAGTCGCTCTCGCATGATCTCGAGCAGCCCCCACCAGGCACCGCTGATGACGAGGCTGCCGACTCGCAGGAACATGATGGTGAATGCTGCCAAGCCTCCAAGGCTGGTCAGGATGATCAGAAATTCGGCAACATGGACCACGAATCCCGTCGCATCGAGCAGAAGGGCGAAGCGTAGCCGGTACCGGAAATAGGCGAATAACCGGCCGGTGAGAAGGCAGGCGTAGAGGGACATGCTGCGGTCTCCCCGGCGAGCCGTTCGATCGAACCAACGGTCGATGTCGTTCACCGGAGCATCTCCCACGGGCGATGTCGGCTACGGAGAGGCGGTTGGCCGCACTCCGTTGGCGACAATTGGGGCGACCTTTCGCTCGCGATCGTTTAGCGCTGATCCGTTGCTGTGGGAGGCTTGTTCGTTGAGGCGAGCGCGGGTGGCTGCTGCTCTGCCCTGTGCTAGAAGGGTGCACCATGAAACGGGGTGACGTCACCGTATTGTCGATATCCGCGGCGCTGGGGGCGGTCGTCGTCGTGGCGGTGACGTACAGCTTGCTCGTCCTGGACCGCTCCCCGAACACGTTCGTAAATAACTCCGCACGCACCGACTCGAGTTGGCTTGTGGTGACCTGGGGGCCGAGCTTCTGCGAAGCCGAGCCGTCGGACCCGCGATGCTCTTCCGGCCAAGTCGCGCGCATGGGTTCGACGCTGATCCTGCATGGGCTTTGGCCGCAGCCATCGGAGAATCAGTTCTGCGGCATGCCAGAAGCGGTTGCGGACCGGGCACGGAAATCGCCGGACACCGACATGCCACCCCTGCGGTTGTCCGACGAGGTGAAAAAGAGTCTGCAATCGACGATGGCGGGTTTCGACACGCTGGCGCCCCACGAGTGGTACGCGCACGGCACCTGCTCGGGTGTCACGATCGATCGTTATTTCAGCGATGCCGCCGCGCTGACAATTGCGGTCCGCAAAGTTCTCGACCCGGTATTCCAGAATGCCAAGGGCGGGCGGTTGACGTTGGGAACCGTCCGTGACCGCGTCGATGAGCAGTTCGGCGCGGGGGCGGGAGGACGGGTCGGGCTCACGTGTCGGAAGGTGACCGGAAATTCTGCCGTCGTGGTCGACGTGCGGTTTTCGCTTCCGCCGGTGGCTGATCTGAATGGCGATAACGGGTTGGAAGGGCTGGGGGAGCTGCTCGCCAACGCCAAGCCGATGGCCTCGGAATGCCGGCGCGGACGCGTGCCCTGACGATTCGTGGACGTTCGGTCCTGCGAATGTCGGTCCGGGCCATCACCGGACTCGCGCGACGGCCTGCGACAGCCACGTGCCGATACCCGGTGGATCGGCGACGTGGTCGGGCTGGATCCTGCGCATCGCCGCCCTGACCGCTGTGGCTGCCTCGCAGCTTTCCGGGTCCTGCAGGACGACAGTGCCTCCGGCCGCCTTCACCA
>JAGQTR010000303.1:0-2202 GCA_020438915.1 Mycobacterium sp. | reverse complement strand
CGCGAGTATGCAACAGGTGGGTCCAGGGTCAAGTGTGCGCGGACCTCGGGCCCGGTCTGGTAGTGGGTAAGCGGAGTCGGCGGGTCCGGCAACGGTTTTCGGGTATTGCCAACCAACAGGTGGTATCCGGCCGGTGCCACCGTCACCACGCCTGCTGGACAGGGCCATGGGCTGTCTCCGGGTTCGCGAATCGGAATTCCGGTATATGTCTGAAGCACCTCCACCAGTGGTGACTCCTGCGGTGCGCGGTGCAGAACCACAAAAACATTGCTGTTCCGAGGGTGCCGGAAGGTCTGGAAGATACCTCGCAAGGCCTTCATGCCGCCGGCGCTGCCTCCGATGACGACAACGTCAGGCGCGGACATATTGCTTCTGATTTTTGACGTAGATGCCCTGCTTGCGGTCCACCGGGGCGAACAGTTTCACGCTGGCCCCGGTGAGTCCTTCTCGTGGACCGATGATGAGGTTGCCGAACGGGGCCAAGCTCTCCCAGAAGAGCATTTCCGCCCGGCGTTGCAGGCTCTCCTCGAAATAGATGAACACGTTCCGGCACAGGATCAAGTGGAATTCCCCGAACGCGCTGTCGGTGGCCAGGTTGTGGGAGAAGAATTCGATCCGCGGCCGCAGGTCCGGGCTGAGAATGCACCGATCGTATTTGGCGACATACCAGTTCGAGAAGGGTCTACTCCCGCCGCTGGCCTGGTAATTGCGGGTAGCGGTGACCATGGCGTCGGCCGGGTAAATCGCCGAGGTGGCAACTCGCAGCGACTCGGTGTCGATATCGGTGGCATAAATGGTGGTCCGGCCCAGCAAATCCGCCTCGGCCAGCAGAATCGCCAGCGAATAGGCTTCCTCGCCGGTCGCGCAGCCGGCAACCCAGACCCTGATGCGCGGGTAGGTCGCCAACCGGGGCAACAACTCGGTGCGAATCTTGGCGAACACCGGCGGATCCCGGAACATCTCGGTGACGTTGACCGTCATCGCGGACAGGAACGCCGAGAGGAGCTTGGCATCGCGAAGGACCCGCCCCTGAGCCTCGGAGATGGTGCCCAGGGAATTGCCCTCGACGAAACGCGTCAGCCTGCGATTCCGCGACGCGTCACTGTAATGCCGGAAGTCGTATCCGAGATGCTCGAACACCGTGTAGAAGAATGCATCTGCCTCGATCCGGGCCAGCTCCCGTGCCTGGGCGGACTCGGACTTCTCAGCCGGGCGCACTCATCAGCTCTCGGCCGGGGTTTGTGGCCGCCGCGGCAGATTGGCCAACCACACCCTGAGCACCGAGGTGAGTTGGTCCATGTCAACAGGTTTGGTGACATAATCGGACGCCCCCGCATCCAGGCACTTCTGCCGGTCGCCCTTCATGGCCTTGGCAGTGAGGGCGACGACGGGCAGGTTGCGCCAGCGAGGATCGGCCCGGATGCGGCGCGTCGCCTCATAGCCGTCCATCACCGGCATCATGATGTCCATCAGCACCAGGTCGACTTCCGGGTGGGCAGCGAGGGTATCGAGGCCCTCCTGTCCGTTCTTCGCCGGGAGCACGGTGATGCCGTACCGCTTCAGGACGCTGCCCAGCGAGAAGACGTTGCGGACGTCGTCGTCGACGAGCAGGACGGTGTTGCCCTCGAGTGACTCCTCGATTCGCCTGGGGTTGGACAGGATCGCGCGCGCCGAATCCGGCATATCGTTGGCCACCCGATGCAGGAACAAGGCTGTTTCGTCCAGTAGCCGCTCGGGTGATTTCGCGTTCTTCAACACGATGGCCGCGGCCAGTACCTCCAGCCGCTCTGTCTCAGCCGCGGTCAGTTCGCGGCCGGTGTGGACGATGATCGGCAGACCCATCTCCTCGACCTGATCCTTGATCCGTTCGATGAGGTCGATTCCGTCCATGTCCGGCAATCCGAGATCAAGGACGAGGCAGTCGTAGGCCGTCGATCCTGCCAATTCGGCCAGTACCTCCTGACCGTTGCTGACGCAGGTTATCGAGATGTCGTCACTCTCGATCAGATGTTTGACCACCTGGCGTTGCTTGGCGTCGTCTTCGGCCACCAGCACATGGCGCGGCCCGGGCTTCAAGAAGTCCGCAGTGGCGGTGAACATCGAGCGGAGGGTGGAGACCTCGACGGGCTTGTTCAGGGTATGGATGGCACCCATGCGGCGACCGCGGCCATCGTCGTCAGATCCAGAAATCACGTTGACCGG
>JAGQTR010000302.1 GCA_020438915.1 Mycobacterium sp. | reverse complement strand
CACAACGACCGCATGCCTTGAGAGCCGCACGTGCCCTCCTTCCTCGCCGCCAATTGTGGTGAACGTGGTGGTGGGGGCTGTCAAGGCCGTGCCGCCGCTGCGCGGTCGACCACGGTCGAGCCTTGACAGCCCCCACCACCACGCACCAACAGCGGCCACTACGAGGAAGGACATCCAAGCGAAGGAGCTCAGCAGATGTCAGCAGGGAGTCATACCGTGGAAATCATGAACGCGAACACGCCGCCGGCCGCCCCGCCGCCGCAGCCGGGTTCCGTTGAGCACTGGGCAGCATGGCTAGACAGATACGGCGACGATTACGCCACCGACGACGAACGCCGCGCCGCCTACCAGGACTTCACGACCAACCTCGCCGAGATGCAAGCCGTCTTTTCACAGCCGGAGGACATGCACGTGGCTGGCTATCTCGAAGCTCAGGAGCGGGTGGCCAGCGGCGACGCAGACGGTCCCGACGACGCCGAGGTATGGGTTCCGGTCGATCTCAACAGCTTCGCCCGCGCGGATTGGCTCGAAGGCTTCCGCTCCCACTTCGAGCCATAAAATCCCTGCTCATCCCCGAAAATGCCCGCTTGATCACCGGCGTCTGCATGCACGCTCGTTAACGTCTCCGGGCATGTGCATCGACACGTTCAATCGCTCGCGTGGACGCCGGTCATCCAGCGGAACCTGCCAACCGGCCAGGGTCGCGCCGAGAATCGGTGTGAAGGTACAACCGCCGCTCCACGACCGGCCCACCGCCGTCACACAAATCAGCCGCGCGAGGCCGCTCCCGGACGACCGGAGCATGTCGTGACCGCTCGCCACATCTACGTCGACGAAACCAAGCAACGCGACTATCTGCTCGTGGCCAGCGTCCACGTCACGACGGAGCTGGCCGCACTGCGTCAGCTGATACGAGGCCTGCTCCTTCCCGGACAACGCTACCTGCACATGAAGGACGAAAAAGACGGCCGCAAACGCACCATCGCCCAGGCCCTCGTCGACGCCGGCGTACAAGCCACCATCTACCGCGCTGGCGCCCACCACCGCAACGAACGCCAACGCCGCTCAGCGTGCCTACGCGCCCTCATCGAAGACCACGCCAACGCCCGCGACGCACACATCGTGCTCGACGAGGACGAAACTGCTGTCGTTCACAGGTTCACCTCGGCATTGAATTTCGGGCGATGTCGTGAACGACAGTCTAGCCGTTGTGGTACTAAGAGTATCGCAGCGAAACCAATAGTACTGGGAGCGGTTTAGTGCCTGAAAGCGCGGCGCCGTCGGAACGGCTGCCTTCTCACACCCCGACGTGCATGGGGTGCGGCCCGGACAATCCGCACGGGCTGGGGCTGGTGGTCTATCGCAGCGCCGACGTGGTGTATGCCGATGTGACCTTCGATGAGCGCCACATCGGGGCCCCTGGCTTAGCCCATGGTGGGGCGGTGGCGGCGGCGTGCGATGACGTGCTGGGCTTCACGCTGTGGATCGCCGGCACACCGGCGGTGACGCGCGCTCTGACGGTGGAGTATCTGCAGCCGGTGCCACTGCACCAGCCTCACCGCATCACCGCGCATATCACCGGCCGTGAGGGGCGGGCGCTTCATGTCGCGGCGGCAGGGGTCCAGGAAGGCGTTACTCGGTTTACCGCGAATGCGGTGTTCGTCGTGGTCGACACCGCGCATTTCGCCGCTCACGGCGACATCAGTGGATTTGGTGAGCTTCTCGAACAGTTCTCGCGCCGCGGCGGCGACCAAGCATCATGACCGCCGCCAGCGCGCGGGTTAGCAGCGAAACGGTACAGGCTCAGGGGGTTTCGGCTGGCGACCAGGGCCACACAGCTGGCGGGCTGCGTTCACGCGCCTCCGCACGTCGCCGGGAAGCGATTATGGATGCCGCGCTCGCTGTTGCTGCCACCGGCGGCTACGACGCGGTCCACATGCGGACAGTTGCCGAGCGGGTCGGTATCGCTGTGGGCACGCTCTACCGATACTTTCCAGCCAAAACCCATCTGCTGGTGGCGGCGCTGATCCGAGAGTTTCAGCGCCTCGATGTATCCGGGGACTGGGCCACCGGCGCCTCCACGCCGCAGCAGCGACTGGACCGGCTCACCGAGCACCTGCACGATCGCTGGCAGCGTGACCCGCTGTTGACCGACGCGATGACACGCGCCTTCGTCATGGCTGACACCCGCGCCGCCGCTGAACTCGACCGCGCCGCCGCGGCGATCGAAACCCTGTTGGCCCGCACCCTCGCCGGCGGTGAACCCACCCCGGCCGATCTGCGCCTCGCCGGAATCGTCGCCGATATCTGGCTGGCCAATCTCGTGGCCTTCATCAGCGACCGGGTGTCAGCGGCCGAAACCCGAGACCGCATCGATCGGGCCACCCGACGAGTCGTCCACCAGGCGAATGCGGGCAGCATTACACCGTAACGATACTTTCAGTATCGCAGCGATACCATTGGTAGTACTATTCGGGGTGCGGCTCACCGATGCGCCGAAGGAGACGGCCATGTACACCCAATGGATCGAAGACTGTGTCGTACAACGCGTCTCTGTGCGTGACGGCCTGGTTCTGGACCTCGATGACTACAACGAAATCGTCATCTC
>JAGQTR010000301.1 GCA_020438915.1 Mycobacterium sp. | reverse complement strand
GCTGCTCGGGCATCGCGAACACGAATCTGTTGAGCTCGCCGGGAATCGGGACCGTCAGTGCGGCAGTGGGATTGCCGAACGCTTCGGCGTCGAACACCAAATGGGTTCCGCGGCTGGGTCGCAACCGGATGGAGTCGTCGACCTCGCCGGCCCACACCCCCGTGGCGTTGACGACTGCGCGCGCCGAGACGTCGACGGACTCCCCGGTGAGCGTGTCGGTCAGCGTCACCGACGTTCGCGCGGCATTGGATGCCGCGACGCGGGTGAGGATCCGGGCGCCGTGCTGAGCCGCGGTGCGGGCTACCGCGGCTACCAGTCGGGCGTCGTCGATGAGCTGCCCGTCGTAGGCGAGCAGCGCGCCGTCGAGGCCGTCGCGGCGCACGGTCGGCGCCAGCGCGATCGCACGTTGGGCATCGACCCGTTGGGACCTGGGCAGCGTGGCCGCCGACGTGCCCGCCAGCTTGCGCAGCCCGTCGCCGGCGGCGAACCCGATCCGCACCAGCGCCCGGGAGGCTGCAGACATGTCAGGCAGCAGCGGAACAAGCTGCGGCATCGCGCTCACCAGATGCGGCGCGTTGCGGGACATCAGGATTCCGCGTTCGATGGCGCTGCGCCGGGCTATGCCGACATTGCCGGTCGCCAGGTAGCGCAACCCGCCGTGAATCAGCTTCGAGCTCCATCTGCTGGTGCCGAACGCCAGATCGTGCTTCTCCACCAACGCCACCGACAGGCCACGAGTCACCGCGTCCAGCGCGATCCCGGCACCGGTGATGCCGCCACCGATCACGAGGAGGTCGACGGTAGCGCCGTCGGCAAGCGCGACCAGTTCGCTGGTCCGCCGCGATGCGTTCAAAGCCGTTGAACCGTTCATGGTTTCAGGTATCCGTTCAGCGAGAGGGCCAGCTCGACGTTGAGGGCTTCATTGTCGAGGAGCGCCTCGACCATCTGCGCCGACTGGATCGTTGATTGCGTGATGAGCAGGCACATCGCTGCCATCTGACGGGGGTCACCCGGTCGCACGCTGCCGTCGTCCTGAGCCAGTTCTATCGCCTCGGCGAGTGCCTCGACCAGGATCTTCTGGCTGGTGCCCAGACGCTCGGCGATATACACCATGGCGAGGTTCGGCGCGTTGACGATCACCGACATCACGACCTCGTCCTTGCGCAGATGCTCGGCGACGGCGACCACCCGCCGCACCATCGCCTCGCGTCCGACACCGCCATCGGGGATTTCCTCGAGCACACCGGCGATCCGGTTGGTCAGCAGTTCGGCGATCACCCACCGGATGTCGGGCCAGCGCCGGTAGATGGTGGGACGGCTGACCCGCGCCCGCCGCGCGATCTCGGTCATGGTGGTCCGCTCGACGCCGTAGGCGAGAATGCACGCTGCGGCCGCGTCGAGGATTTTCTTCTCGACCGTCGATTCGGCGTTACGGATTGACATGATCTGTAATACTGTAACCTATGACCGCTGCTGATGCCCACCCCGTCGACCCCCCGATGAAATGGAATGCCTGGGGTGACCCCGCTGCGGCCAAACCCCTGTCCCCCGGAATCCGGAGCCTGCTCAGTCAGGCTCTCGGTGTCGAGGGGCCCGAAGCCGAACAGCCCAGCGCGGACCAGGTCCGGCTTCGGCCATCGGCCCTGTCGCAGTCCGATCACGACGGCCTGAGCGCGATAGTCGGCGCCGCGAATATCAGCCGCGACGATCGCCACCGGCTGCTGCGCGCGGGTGGCAAGTCGACACTCGACCTGCTGCGGCGCCGGGACTTCGGTGTTCAGGACGCTCCAGATGCGGTGCTGCTTCCCGGCGGCGAAGATGAGATAGCAGAGGTGCTCAGGTTCTGCTCCGAGCACGGCATCGCCGTTGTCCCGTTCGGCGGCGGCACCAGTGTCGTGGGTGGGCTGGACCCGTTGCGCGGCGACTTCACCGCGGTGGTGTCGCTGGATCTGCGTCGGCTCAACGAGTTACACGCCCTCGACGAGGTGTCCTGGGAGGCCGAGTTGGGCGCCGGCCTCAGCGGACCCGACGCCGAACGGCTGCTCGGGTCCCGCGGTTTTTCCCTCGGTCATTTTCCGCAGAGCTTCCTGTTCGCCACCATCGGCGGATTCGCCGCGACGCGCTCGTCGGGTCAGGACTCCGCGGGTTATGGCCGGTTCAACGACATGGTCCGCGGCCTGCGGGCCATCACCCCGGCGGGTGTCCTCGACCTGGGACGCGCCCCGGAGTCCGCAGCTGGCCCCGATCTGCGCCAGCTACTCATGGGCTCGGAGGGCAGCTTCGGGATCATCACCAGGGTGCGGGTGCGGGTGCATCCGATCCCGACCGCCACACGCTATGAGGCATGGTCGTTTCCCGATTTCGCCACCGGCGCCGAGGCGCTTCGCGCCGTCGTCCAAACCGGAACCGGACCGACCGTGATCCGGCTCTCCGACGAAGCCGAGACCGGCGTCAATCTGGCGACCACCGACAACATCGGCGAGCAGCAGCTGACTGGAGGGTGCCTGGCGATCACCGTGTTCGAAGGCACCGAAGCGCATGTGGAAAGCCGACATTCCGAAACACGCGCGCTGCTGGAGGCCAGTGGCGGCACCTCGCTGGGCGAGGGCCCGGCGCACGCTTGGGAGCACGGCCGTTTCAACGCGCCGTACCTGCGCGACTCGCTGCTGTCGGCGGGAGCCCTGTGCGAAACCTTGGAGACCGCAACCAACTGGTCCAACGTGCCGATTCTCAAAGCCGCGGTCACCGAGGCGCTCACCCGCGCGCTCGCCGAATCCGGCACACCGGCATTGGTGCTATGTCATATTTCCCATGTCTATCCGACCGGGGCGTCGCTGTACTTCACCGTCGTGGCCGCCCAGCGGGGCAACCCGATCGAGCAGTGGCGCGCCGCCAAAGCGGCGGCCTCCGATGCGATGGTGCGCGTCGGTGCCACCATCACCCACCACCACGCCGTCGGCGCCGACCACATGCCCTGGATGCGCAATGAGGTCGGCGACGTCGGCGTTCAGATACTGCGGGCGGTCAAGGCGACGCTCGATCCAGCAGGAATCCTCAACCCGGGCAAGCTGATTCCGTGAGCGACCGCGCCCGCGTCACCGTGCTGACCAACCCCGCATCGGGTCACGGCAGCGCGCCGCACGCAGCCGAGCGCGCCATCGCGCAGCTGCACCGACGAGGCGTCGACGTGGTTGCCATCGCGGGAAGCGATGCCGCGCACGCACGCCGGCTCGTGGACGGAGCGCTCGAGCGTGGCATGGACGCGCTGGTGGTGGTCGGCGGTGACGGCATCATCTCGCTGGCATTGCAGGTGCTCGCTCAAACCGAGACACCACTGGCCATCATCCCCGCGGGCACCGGAAACGACCACGCGCGGGAGTTCGGGATTCCGGCCAAGGACCCCGAAGCCGCAGCTGATGTCGTCGTCGACGGCGTCATCCACACCGTGGACCTGGGTCACGTCAAAGGCGCCGACGGCACCAACAAATGGTTCGGCACCGTGATGGCTGCCGGCTTCGATTCGCTGGTCACCGACAGGACCAATCGGATGCGCTGGCCGCACGGCCGGATGCGCTACAACCTGGCGATGGTGGCCGAGATCTCCAAGCTGCGGTTGCTGCCCTTCCGGCTGTCGTTCGACGGCGGACAGGAATTGGACACCGAACTCACCCTGGCCGCATTCGGCAACACCCGCAGCTACGGCGGCGGGATGCTGATCTGCCCCGAGGCCGACCCCACCGACGGGCTGCTCGACGTGACGATGGTCGCTTCGGCCTCGCGCACCCGGCTCATCCGCCTGTTTCCCACGGTGTTCAAGGGAAAGCATGTCGACCTGGACGAGGTCCAGACCGCGCGGGCACGCACGATCAGCGTCGACTCGCCCGGAATCACCGCGTACGCCGATGGCGAATACGTCTGCCCGCTGCCGGTAGAGGTATCTGCGGTACCGGGCGCCCTGAAGATCCTGCGGCCGCGAAGTCAGGCCTAACCGACTCCCCTGTTGAGCCAGCTGACCTCGGCGTTGTCACCGCCGTCGCGGTAGGCCTCGAGCGCCTCGTCCCATGCGGTGCCCAGGACCGAATCCAACTCCAGCGCCAGGGTGTCCACCCCCGATGCCATCAGCGTGCGCAGCCGCATCTCGCCGACCATCACGTCTCCGTTGGCACTCATCGCACCGCTCCACAGTCCCAGCTGCGGGGTGTGGCACCACCGGTGACCGTCAACCCCGTAGCTGGGATCCTCGGTCACCTCGAATCGCAGCACCGACCACGAACGCAAGGCGTTCGCCAGTTGGGCGCCGGTGCCGACCGGCCCGACCCAGTTGGTGACGGCGCGCATCTGCCCGGGCATGGCTGGTTGCGGGGTCCACTTCAGATTCGCCCTCGCAGAGAGGGTCGACGACAACGCCCACTCGACGTGCGGGCACACCGCCGCGGGTGAGGCATGGATGTACACCACGCCCGTGGTCGCGTCGGCGAATTGGTTCGCTGCACGCATCTTCTGCTCCTTCGGCTCCACGAGGGACGTCTTCCCCAACGACCTGGTGGAATACCGAACAGCTAGCGATGCATTGCGAGGGATGAAATTGTGCTGTGCGTGACTATTGTGCCTTGTGAGGCGGATGTTGCGCTAGTCCGGCGGGAATTCTCTCAGAACTTCATCAGATAGTGGCGGCATCACCGAGTGCACCCAGTCGCCGAAGTCACGGTCGGTGAGCACGATGAGCGCCAACTCGGCGTGCGGGTCGACCCACAGGAATGTCCCCGACTGGCCGAAGTGACCGAACGTGCCTGGGTTGTTGGCCGTGCCCGTCCAGTGCGGCGACTTGCCATCCCGGATCTCGAATCCCAGCCCCCAGTCGTTGGGCCGCTGCACGCCGAAGCCGGGCAGCACCCCGTCCAGACCCGGGAACTGCACGGTCGTGGCCTCCGAGTGCATCTGCGCAGACACCGTCGTCGGCGCCAGCAGGTCACCGGCAAACGCTGCGAGGTCATTGACGGTCGAGGTCGCCCCGTACCCGGCAGCCTGCGCTCCGCCGTCGAGGACGGTGTCGGCCATCCCGAGTGGTTGCAGGACCGATTCCGACAGATAGCTGTCGAACGCGATCGAGGACTCGCGCTCCAAGACCTCAGCAAGCACCGCGAACCCGTGATTGGAGTAGATCCGCCGGGTGCCCGGCTCGGCGAGCACCTTCGGCGAGTGCATGTCGTAGCCCGCGGCGTGGGCCAGCAGGTGGCGCACCGTCGAACCGGGCGGACCTGCCTCGGTTCCCAGGTCCACCGCACCCTCCTCAGCGGCCACCAGCGCCGCGCGGGCGGCCAGGAGTTTGGTGACCGAGGCCAGCGCAAAGCGCCGGGTGGTGTCGCCGTAGCTGTCCAATACCCCGGAGCGGCCCACCACCGCCGCGGCGACGTTGGGGACCGGCCAGTCGGTCAGGACATCGAGAACAGACATCAGCCGCCCACCACCGCGTGGATACGTCCCCGCGGGTATGGCAGATCGATTCCCTGCTCGTCATAGGCACGCAGAATCTCCCGACGAAGCCGGCGCTGGACCGCCCATTGGGCGCTCGGACGCGTCTTCAACGTCATCCGCAGCCTGAGCTGATCGGCCGACAACTCCTGTACCCCGAGCATCTCGGGTTGGCCCAGGACCTTCTTGGCGATCGGCGGGTCGGCGATTGCGACCCGTGCCGCCTCGAGTGCGACCTCCTCGGCCCTGCCCACATCGGCAGTCAGCGCGACCGGTACCTCGATCCGCGCGACAGCGTATTCCTGACTCATGTTGCCCACCCGGGCGATCTCACCGTTGCGCATGTACCAGAGGGTGCCATCGATGTCGCGGACGGTGGTGATCCGCAGGCCCACAGTCTGCACCTCGCCCGTCACTTCGCCCAGGTCCACGATGTCGCCGACGCCGTACTGGTCCTCGAGCAGCATGAACACACCGGAGACGAAATCTCGCACCAGATTCTGGGCACCGAATCCAATGGCAAGACCGATCACGCCCGCCGAGGCGATGAACGGTGCGATGTTCACCCCGACGACATTGAGGATCGCCAGGCCGACCCAGATCAGCAGAATCACCGACACCGTCGACTTCAGCACCGAGCCGATGGTCTGCGCGCGCTGCAGTCGCCGCTCGGTGACCTCTCGTCCGCTGGCCGCCGACGGCACCCGGTCGCGGAGGTGACGCAGCAGCGCCGGTTTGGCCTGCGCCTGCTCGTCGCCGTCGCGGCTCTTGCGGGAGCGGCCGGTCGCCCGGTCGATCATCCTGTGCAGGAAGTATCGGGCGATCAGCACCACCACGATGTACACCGCGATGCGTACCGGAACCTCGACCAGCCAGTGCCGACTCGTTTCGGTCCATTCGAAAGCCAATGTATGCACAGTCATGACCCCGACCGTACGGATCATTGTGTCGTTGTCGACCCTCGCGGGTGGCCGTCGGCCACCCATGCCGAGAAAAGTGCAGCAACATGCCGGGTGTCGGTGCCACAGCATCCGCCCAGCACCGCGACGGCGGGTAGCCGGTCCCGCAGTGCAGCATGGTCGGCGGCGAGACCTTCCGGGCTTCCCTCGTCCAGCTCGGTGGCCTCGTCGAGTTCGGCATGGCTCTTCGTGGAAGCGTTGACCCGCAGCCCCATCACCCGGTGCCGCCATGCCCCGTCGTGGCCGAGCACCCCCTGGAAATGCGTGGGGTACGCACAGTTGACCATGAAGTAGGCCGCTGCGGCGCCGGTCTCGGCGTCCACCTGCTCGATCGCTTCAGGTAGCTGCTGACCGGTCGGAAGACGGCCGTCGGTCTCCACGGTGAACGAGATCACCGACGGAATACCCACCGCCACCGCGGCTCGCACCACACCGATCGCTTCGGCCGTGTTGGTCATCGTGATCGCAGTGATCTGATCGGCCGAGGTCGACGAGAACGTACCGATCTGAGCGGCGTGATAATCCTGGGCCTCGTCGGGCGTCATCGTCTCCCCTGGGTCGTAGCCGTCCCCACGCGGACCGACGCACCCGCTGACCACCGCGGTGATGCCGTCGGTTGTCGCGGCGGCGCGGACCTCCTCGGCCAGTCCTACCGCAGCTCGGTTGAGCTCATCGAGCCGGCGCCGAGAGCATCCCAGCTGGGCAGCCCAGTCAGGGTTGGCCCGCCACGTCGGCGTTTCCACCACGAACCCGGCCCGCTGCGCACGGGCGATGCGCAGGTATCCGTCGTAGTAGCGCCGTAGCCGCAGCCTGCCGTCCGACGTCTCCAGCAGCGGAAACGCCGCAAACGCCGGCAGGTCCCGGCCGTCGTGAAAGACCAGTTCGGTCTCCAAGCCGCCGTCGGTCACGAAGAGTCCGCTGCCTTGCAGTTGCGGC
>JAGQTR010000300.1 GCA_020438915.1 Mycobacterium sp. | reverse complement strand
GGCACTGCGAGGCCGGCGACGGCCAAGACATCTGACTGCTGGTCGACGGTGAGCTCAGCCCACCCCTCGGACTGCTCCAGTCCGGTCCGTTCTTTCGCAGATGCCGCAGCGAGGGCATCGATTCCGCTGGTCACGGCGTCTCGGATCGCTGCGCTGAGCTGAGCGATCAGCGGGTTGACGGGATCGGGGTCGCTCAGGAGCAGACGGTTGGCGCGAATAGCTTCAAACTGCTCTCGGATATCCGCGGTCGCATCGAGACCGGCGGCGTGTTCGAGCAGTCGGTCGAGTTTCGACCACGCTGCCTCGCGCTGACCCCGCTGCTCGCTCTCGAGGGACCACGTGCTGACGTCCTGGCGGAGCTGCTCCGCCTGCTCCGCAACGGCGCGGAACTGCTGGTTTCCCGCCAGCGCCTTGAGTCCGTCAAGGTGTGAAGTGTCCGGCGGTTCGGGCAGCGGGGCCGGACCACCGGACCGGGCCGCGAGGTCCGCAAGGTGCTGCAGAAGGCCGCTGATCGCTGCGCCTTCTTCACCCGAGACGAACGACACCTTGGCCTCGGTGAGGAGGCCCCGGACCGCCATTCGTTCCCCGAGGCTCGGCGGCTCGTCCTCCTTGTAGAAGGTGGCTTTGCCGATCTGGGTCGCGGGCAGCTCCTTGGGGCCTGCGACCTTCTGTCCTTCGCGTTCAGCTCGGACGTTGCCGCTGGCCAGCAGGGCCAGGAGTGCGCCGTCGATTGCGTCCTTCGGCCAGCCGTAGGGAGGGTCGCCCAGCTGACGTTGGAGGTCGCTCCCCTTCGTGCCGGCACCGGAGACTCGTGCGAGCACTTCCTTGCAGACGGGGTTTGCTGGCACCTCGCCGCTCCAGCTGACAGCCGCTAGGGCATCGGGTGCGCCGTCGCGTGCCTTGGTGATCACCTTCCCCCAATTCGGATTGTCGCCTGTGGCGAACTTCGTGAACTGGCGTGTCAGCGCGTGGCGACCGGCGGTCTCGACACCCTCGCGGAGTGCCGAGGTGGTGAGCTCGTTGCCTCCACCCTGGAACACTCTCGCCTTGGCGATGACGGTGCCGAACAGCGACGCGAGCCGGCGCTCGCCGTCGGAGACTCGTGATTGCATGCCGCGTTTGGCCTGTCGGCCCTCGTCGGTCTGCGGCTCCGGTCGTTGGTTGACCGTGTCAAGCGCAGCTGCGTAGCTGGCGAGGCTGTCTCGTATGGTCTCGGCATCGATCTTGGGCAGGAGCACGAAGACGATGGGGCTGTCGTTGCCGGCGCGGGCGGCCGCATCCTTCGCCTTCGCCTCGGTGATGTTCCATTCGTCGCGGATCCAGATGGGGATCGCGGTTCCGTCGGGTGTTGGTTCGTCGTCGCCCCAGAAGCGATCGAACTTTCTTGGTGTCTTGCTCTCGCCGTGGACGAGCTTGATTCCGGAGAGCTCATCGTCGACGAACTTGAGCAGCCAGTCGTTTCGAAGCTGCGACATCCGAGATGCGTCATCGCGGATCGACGCCCGGCGTTGGCTGAACTCCTTGGTCCACTCCGCGCCCTCTTCGGTCTGCAGCCGAAACTCGTCGCCGAGCTTCATGACCCGACCCTGCTCCACCAGCTCATCAAGCACGCGGGGCACGTCCTTGCGCAG
>JAGQTR010000299.1:5396-6980 GCA_020438915.1 Mycobacterium sp. | reverse complement strand
TCCAGGCGGGTCACCACGACCTCATACCCCAGACCGACCCGGGCCGACGCGGCGTCGGCCAGCGAGGTGAGAAGCACCGCGCGGTCAGCGCCCAGCACCACCCCCGACGGATCGGCGTTGACCAGATCCGCTACCGCCTGACGGGCTGCGTCGAGCACCGCCACGCTGCGGCGGGCAGCTGGGTGCGGACCCACCGGGGTGGGCATCGAACCGCGAAAGGCCGTTGAGACGGCGCGACTCACCGAGTCCGGCAGCAGCATGCCGTTCTGGGCGTCCATATGCACCCAGCCATCGCCCAACGACGGGTGCAAACCACGCACCCGGGCGACGTCGTATGCCATCTCAGCCCACCTTAGCGCGTCCGCGGATTCCGCTGTACCGGTCCGAATGCGGGCCGATTCAGCCGGATACCGATCTTCCATTCCCTCTGCCCGCACCACTCGGAACGGGCCGTCTGGGCAGCCATAGTAGTCCAGTGAGCTTCTACCACCGAGCGGCCGCCACCCTTCGGCTGCCGGTCAAACACGGCGATTATCCGGCGCTGCCGCGCGCCGCGCCGCGGCCATAAGAGAAGATCAACTACGACGACGGCAAGGCTCGGCATCCACCGCTGACGCGGAGCCCAACCGCAGTAGGAAAGGGATGCTGGGGCACTCTAGGGATATGACAACCAACACCGACGACGAGAACATCGAAATCATCGGCGGCGGCCGGGACGACGTGGACGAGCAGGAGTTCGGACGGGGCGACGGACAGTCGTTGACCGACCTCGTCGAGCAGCCGGCGAAGGTGATGCGGATCGGCACCATGATCAAGCAACTGCTCGAGGAGGTGCGGGCAGCGCCGCTGGACGACGCCAGCCGCGGCCGTCTGCGCGACATCCACCGCACCAGCATCAGCGAGCTGGAGGAAGGGCTGGCTCCGGAGCTGCGCGACGAGCTGGAACGGCTGACGCTGCCCTTCACCGAGGACGCGGTGCCGTCGGACTCCGAGCTGCGGATCGCGCAAGCTCAGCTGGTCGGCTGGCTCGAGGGACTGTTCCACGGAATCCAGACCGCTCTGTTCGCACAGCAGATGGCGGCCCGCCAACAACTCGAGCAGATGCGTCAAGGCGCGTTACCTCCCGGCGTCAGTGTGCCGGGACACCGAGGTGGCCCCGGGCATCCCGGCACCGGTCAGTACCTGTGAGGTCGATGTGGCCCGTTCCGTCGAGCCGATAGATCCGCGGGAGCCGCGCATCGAGACCCGCAGCGCATGGGTCGAGTTCCCGATCTTCGATGCCAAGGCGCGCTCACTGAAGAAAGCGTTCCTCGGCAAGGCGGGCGGTGCGATCGGACGCAACGACTCCAACGTCGTGGTGATCGAGGCACTGCGCGACATCACGCTGTCGCTGAAGATGGGCGACCGGGTTGGCCTGGTGGGACACAACGGCGCGGGCAAGTCGACCCTGCTGCGCCTGTTGTCGGGCATCTACGAGCCGACGCGTGGGGTAGCGACTGTGCAGGGCCGCGTCGCGCCGGTGTTCGATCTGGGCGTCGGGATGGATCCGGAGATCTCCGGATTCGAGAACATCATCATCCGCGG
>JAGQTR010000299.1:0-5285 GCA_020438915.1 Mycobacterium sp. | reverse complement strand
TACTCGACCGGCATGCGGGTTCGGCTGGCGATGGGCGTGGTCACCAGCATCGACCCGGAAATTCTGCTGCTCGACGAGGGTATCGGCGCCGTCGACGCGGACTTCCTGAAGAAGGCTCAGACCCGGTTGGCGGCGCTGGTGGAGCGCTCCGGGATCCTGGTGTTCGCCAGCCACTCCAACGAGTTCCTGGCGCGGTTGTGCAACACGGCCATGTGGATCGATCACGGCACCATCAAAATGGAGGGCGAGATCGAGGACGTCGTGCGGGCCTATGAGGGCGAGGACGCGGCGCGCCACGTGCGCGAGGTGCTGGATGAAACGGCACACACCCATGAGTGAAACCGTCGTCGCGGTCGTGGTCACCCATCGCCGCCCCGACGAGTTGGCCAAGTCGTTGGAATCGGTCACCTCACAAAGCAGGCGTCCGGACCATCTCATCGTCGTGGACAACGACTTCCCCAACGACCCGTCCGAGCGGGTACGCGATCTGGTCGTCGGCCAACCGATCCCGACGACTTACCTCGGTTCGCACCGAAACCTCGGCGGTGCAGGCGGTTTCGCGTTGGGCATGCTGCACGCGCTGAGCTTGGGCGCCGACTGGGTCTGGCTAGCCGATGACGACGGGCGTCCGCAGGACGCCGAGGTGCTGAGCACCCTGCTTGCCTGCGCCGACCGGCACGGGTTGGCCGAGGTATCACCGATGATCTGCGACTTGAACGATCCTGAGCGCCTGGCGTTTCCGCTGCGACGCGGGTTGGTCTGGCGCCGCAAGGTAAGCGAGTTACGCACCGACGCAGAACTTCCTGATCTCATGCCCGATATCGCCCACTTGTTCAACGGCGCATTGTTCCGGGCGTCCACCCTCGACGCGGTGGGCGTTCCGGACCTGCGCCTGTTCTTCCGCGGCGACGAAACCGAACTGCACCGTCGACTCGTACGATCGGGGTTGCCGTTCGGTACGTGCCTGCACGCGATATACCTGCACCCACAGGGTGGGGATGAATTCAAACCGATCCTGGGCGGACGGATGCACGCGCAATACCCCGACAACCCGACAAAGCGGTTCTTCACCTACCGGAATCGGGGCTATCTGCAGTCCCAACCGGGCATGCGCCAACTCCTGGCCCAGGAGTGGTTGCGCTACGGCTGGTACTTCCTGGTCTCCCAGCGTGATCCCGCCGGGCTGCGAGAATGGATTAGGTTGCGGCGCTTGGGCCGTCGCGAAAGGTTCTTCCGGGGCGAGCGGAGCGACGAGAAAGGGCCCCGATGACCTTCATGGATGCCGCCGCACAGTCCAAGACGTTCCGGCGGGCGTGGGGCGACCTCGTCGACGGCTTCGGCAAGCGCGAGCTGTGGCTACATCTGGGCTGGCAGGACATCAAGCAACGCTATCGGCGCTCGGTGCTCGGCCCGTTCTGGATCACCATCGCGACCGGCACCACGGCGGTCGCGATGGGCGGGCTGTACTCGAAGTTGTTCAAGCTCGAACTTTCTGAGCACCTCCCCTACGTCACGCTGGGGCTGATCATCTGGAACCTGATCAACGCCTCGATCCTGGAGGGTTCCGAGGTATTCATCGCCAACGAGGGCCTGATCAAACAACTTCCGACTCCGTTGTCGGTACACGTCTATCGGCTGGTGTGGCGGCAGATGATCCTGTTCGCACACAACATCGTCATCTTCGTGATCATTGCCATCATCTATCCCAAGCCGTGGCAGTGGACAGATCTGACGTTCATCCCGGCGCTGTTCCTGATCGCACTGAATTGCATTTGGGTCGCATTGTGTTTCGGCATTCTGGCCACCCGCTATCGCGACATCGGCCCGCTGCTGGCCAGCCTGGTCCAGCTGCTGTTCTTCATGACGCCGATCATCTGGAACGAAGCCACCCTGCAAGCCCAGGGTGCCGGGAAATGGGCCCGGATCGTCGAACTGAACCCGCTGCTGCACTACCTCGACATCGTGCGGGCTCCGTTGCTCGGCGCCGAGCAGGAGTTGCGGCACTGGGTGGTGGTGCTGTCGCTGACGGTCATCGGGTGGATCTTCGCCGCTTTGGCGATGCGCCAGTACCGCTCACGGGTGCCCTACTGGGTTTAGTCGGGTTCCGGGCCGAAGACGAATCGCCGACCGGTCAAGGAGTTCGGTGTGATGCGCACGAACCGCAGCTTCCGGGTCGCAACCCAGGGGTAGAGCCCGGCGCTGCGTGCGTCTTCGATCTCGGCGGCGGAGGACAGCAGGTGCGCGGTGCCGCGGACCACCACGCTCCACCCCTCGACCACGTTGTGGTCGTCAGCCTCGAACACCACGTTTTCGTTGAGCACCGACGTCAGCAATTTGGTGCCCTCGGCGGTGCGGAACAGCAGCGTGCGGCGCTGGACGACAAAGTTGACGGGGAAGATCTCGGTCCATCCGCCTACTGTCGTCACGAGCCTGCCCAGCGAGACGCCGGACAGCAGGTGCCAGCTTTGGTCTTCGGTGAGCTCGACCACCGGAGTGTCGGGTGCAGATGTCGTGTCCATGCTCACGATGGTCCCCCGGCTCCGGCCAGCGCCTCTAGGGTCCAAAGGCACTTCAGTTGGTCAAAAATTCCCGCGAGATGAGCAGCCACCGGTCCAGGCTGGGCACGTTAAAATCTCAGCAGGGAGTCTCCAGTGTGGCGTCGTAAACGAGAAGCAGCGCATGCCGAGGACCCGTTCGGCTTAGGCGTGGCTGCCTGGCAGTCATCGCCACGAGACCTCGATAGCGCGAAGTGTTGGTGGGAGTGCGCGGCCGACACCGGCGACCCCCGCGCGATGGTCTCACTGGGATATCTGTACGCCGTGGATATCCAGCCGCCAGATCTCGACAAAGCACAGTTTTGGTTTGGTCGCGCCGTTGATCACGGCGATATCACCGCATATCGATCCCTGGGATTGGTGTTCACGGAGTCCGATCCACCCGACTTCGACCGCGCGCGCGAATGCTTCCAACGCGGGATCGAGGCCGGAGACGTTTCCGCGATGGAATGCCTGGGCGCCCTCTACGCAAAGATGGTTCCGCCGAAACTAGAGCTGGCTCAGCACTGGTGGAAGCGTGGAGCCGATGCCGGCGACGCGAGTGCGATGCATTCACTGGGCCTTCTGTACGCAGTGAATATCCAACCGCCAGATATTGACAATGCGCGCTTCTGGTTGACTCGCGCCGCCGAGCACGGCGAGGTCGACGCATACGACACGCTGGGACTGGTGTTCGCGGAGTCCGATCCACCGGACTTCGACCGCGCGCGTAAATGCTTCGAACGCGGGATCGAGGCCGGCGACGTGGCCGCGATGGAATCTCTGGGCGACCTCTACGCAAAGATGGTTCCGCCGAAAATGGACCTGGCTCAGCACTGGTGGGAACGCGCCGCAGAAGGCGGGAAAGTCGGCGCGATGAGCGCACTCGGCAGGCTGTATGAGTGCGGCGATCAACCATCCGACTTCACGAGCGCGCGGGACTGGTATCTGCGAGCCGCGGCTGGCGGGGATTGCTTCGCGTGTTATCGACTGGGAGCGCTCGCCTCGATGTCCGATCCGCCCAACCGCGAGGTCGCGCGAAGCTGGTGGCAGCTTGCCGCCGAAGCCGGCCACGTGCCGTCGATGGGTTGTCTAGGTGACCTCATTGCCGAAATGGTGCCACCGGACCCCGCCCTGTCCCGCTACTGGTGGGAACGCGCCGCCGAGGGTGGGTTGGCTGCTGCCATGTACCGGCTGGGCGTCGAGGCCATGCGCGAGAGTTCACAGGACGAACTCAGCGCCGCCATGGACTGGTACGAAAAGGCCGCACGGGCCGGAAACGCCGCGGCCATGTTCGCACTCGGCGGCATTTACGAGGGTTACGCCGGCCAGCAGGATCTCGATGCTGCCCGGCACTGGTTTCGACGCGCACACCAAGCTGGGCACTCCGGCGCACAGCGCGCCCTTTATGCGTTGACCGACTCGTGGACGGTGTCGAATGGCTGGGGTAGGTGTCCACCGAGCAAAGACCAGGCCGCCGCGATGGACGGATGGATCGACCGTCACTGCGACGCTGTCGTCGAACTTCTCGAGGGCGTTGAACCTGCGATCGAGAGGCTCATGCAGGTACTGGTAAACAGGAACGTCGCCGCTCTTCGCGGGGAGTGCGATCATATCGGCCGCCATTGCACGCGGCCGGCCGGCTGGGAGCCGACCCCGGACCCGGACCTGAGCGAGGCCGTTCAGTTGCTCAGCGGCGCGGGCTCCAGATTGAGCGACCTCAGCGTCTCGTTGCCCGCTCAGCCGTCCGAACGCCAGATCGACCCGATACAAGGCTGCCTCGGCGATATCGCTGCGCATTTGGAGCGACTGGCCGCTATCTATGCCCGTGACTGCGAGATCGCTGGACGGTAGCGTTCTCTCGGTGTCAGCTTCGCGCCGTCGCATGGGCGTCTACGAACGCGCGCTGGAGCGATTCGGCCGGTCATCACCTGGGAACTGGTTCCTCACCCGGATAGCGCCGCGCATCGATCCGACCCTGTTGCGGATCAGCGGCGGGCGGTTCAGCAGTGCCTATCCGGTGCCGGTGATGCTGTTGACCACTACGGGGGCCAAGACCGGACTGCCCCGGCAACTGCCGCTGCTCTATACGAGCGACGGCGATTCGCTGATCCTGGTCGCATCGAATTACGGCCGATCCGGCCACCCTGCCTGGTATCGGAATCTGACGGCCAACCCGAGAGTCGAGGTACTCGCCGGGAGGCACCGCGGCAGCTATACCGCTTCGGAGATCACCGACCTCGCCGAACGCGAGGACGCCTGGGCGAAGGCTCTCGACCTTTATGCCGGCTACGGCGACTACGAAGCGCGCGCCGGCGGTAGGAAAATCCCGCTGATCCGGTTGCGGCGATCCGCGAGCCCGCACTCGTAGGCACCGATGATTCCCACCCCCGGCGTACACTCGGTCCCACACGGGCAGCATGATGCTGACCCTGGTGTGCTCGAACGCCGGGGCCGAGAAAGTCACCCACATTGATCATCAACTTCTGGCCGGCGTTGCAGCACGCGCTGCGAGGCGAGGTCGAATCACCGATGTGCCGATGCGGGCACAGCACGATGTGCCACTGGGACGACACAGACTTTTGCCGGCTTGTCGACTACGTGACCGGCACCGTCTGTGCGTGCGCGAGGTTCACTCCAGCTGCAAACGCCTGAGGGAGCCGACGTGCACGAAGCCGTTCTGGGACCGGGTGGCACCGACGAAACCGTAAGCTGACCGGGTGGCCGAGCACCGGCTGTCAACGCCACTGA
>JAGQTR010000298.1 GCA_020438915.1 Mycobacterium sp. | reverse complement strand
TTCTTCCCGATGCTGACCACCGCCGCCGGCACGGTGAAGCCGGCGTCGGTGCTGGTCTTGGGGGTGGGGGTGGCGGGCCTGCAGGCCCTGGCCACCGCCAAACGCCTGGGTGCGCGCACCACCGGGTACGACGTGCGTCCGGAGGTGGCCGATCAGGTCCGCTCAGTAGGGGCGCAATGGCTGGATCTGGGAATCGATGCCGCGGGCGAGGGCGGGTACGCCCGCGAGCTGTCCACCGAAGAGCGCGCCCAGCAGCAGAAGCAGTTGGAGAAGGCAATCACCGGGTTCGACGTGGTGATCACCACGGCCCTGGTGCCGGGACGTCCGGCACCGCGGTTGGTGACCGCGGAGGCGGTCGAGGGTATGAGGCCCGGCAGCGTGGTCGTCGATCTAGCTGGAGAGACCGGCGGCAACTGTGAGTTGACCGAGCCCGGCGCGACGGTGGTGCGCCACGGGGTGACCATCGCCTCGCCGCTGAACCTGCCGGCCACGATGCCTGAGCATGCCAGCGAGTTGTACGCCAAGAACCTCACCGCGCTGCTGGAGCTGCTGATCACCGACGGCGAACTGGCGCCGGACTTCACCGACGAGGTCGTCGCCGGCGCCTGCGTCACCCGCGAGGAGAACTGATCATGTATGACCAATTACTCGCCAACCTCGCGATCCTGGTCTTGGCCGGTTTCGTCGGGTTCGCCGTCATCTCCAAGGTGCCCAACACCCTGCATACACCGTTGATGTCGGGCACCAACGCCATTCACGGCATTGTCGTGCTGGGGGCGTTGATCGTGCTGGGCGGTCTGCCCGCAGACGCCGGTTGGGGAGTTCGCACCATCGCCTTCGTGGCGCTGGTGTTCGGCACCCTCAACGTCATCGGCGGATTCCTGGTCACCGACCGGATGCTGGGCATGTTCAAGGGCAAGCAGCGGGCACCGGTGAACACTGAGGCGGTCGAGAAGTGAACGCGGTGAGCATCAATTACGGCGTCACGGTGCTCTACATCGTCGCCTTCGGCATGTTCATTGTCGGTCTGAGCGGACTGACCGGGCCCAAGACCGCGGTGCGCGGCAACTGGATCGCCGCCACCGGTATGGGTTTGGCCGTGGTCGCCACGTTGATCTACGTGCGCGACACCGCCGCGATCAACTGGATCCTGATCGCCGCCGGTTTGGCGATCGGGGTGATTCTCGGTGTGCCGCCGGCCAAGAAAACCAAGATGACCGCGATGCCGCAACTGGTGGCCCTGTTCAACGGCGTCGGCGGTGGCACGGTTGCCCTGATCGCGTGGGCGGAGTTCATCGAAACCGACGGGTTCGCGCATTTCACCCCCGAGCAGACCCCGACGGTGGCTCTGGTGGTCGGGTCGCTGCTGGCCGCGATCATCGGGTCGGTGTCCTTCTGGGGCTCGCTGGTGGCGTTCCTCAAGCTGCAGGAGTCGATCCCCAGTAACGTCGACAAGGCTTTGGTCCGCTCGGCGAAGCTGTTCCAGGCCGCCAACGTGGTGCTGCTGATCGGCGCGGTGGCCGCGGCGGTCTACATCGGTGTGCATGCCGGGTCGGGCAGCCCGGACTTCGCGATCGTGGCGGTGCTGGTGCTGGCCGGGATCATGGGGCTGTTCGTGGTGTTCCCGATCGGCGGCGCCGACATGCCGGTGGTCATTTCGCTGCTCA
>JAGQTR010000297.1 GCA_020438915.1 Mycobacterium sp. | reverse complement strand
CACCTGGACGCGGGCGCCAAGAAGGTCATCATCTCCGCACCCGCCAGCGACGACGACATCACGATCGTGCTCGGCGTGAACGATGACAAGTACGACGGCAGCCAGAACATCATCTCGAATGCGTCCTGCACGACGAACTGCCTCGGCCCGATGGCCAAGGTGCTCAACGACGAGTTCGGCATCGTCAAAGGGCTGATGACCACCATCCACGCCTACACCCAGGATCAGAACTTGCAGGACGGTCCGCACAAGGATCTGCGCCGGGCCCGCGCTGCCGCGCTCAACATCGTCCCCACCTCGACCGGGGCCGCCAAGGCCATCGGCCTGGTGATGCCCGAACTCAAGGGCAAACTCGACGGCTACGCGCTGCGGGTGCCGATCCCCACCGGTTCGGCTACCGACCTGACCGTCGAACTGGCCAAGGCCGCGACCGTCGAGGAGATCAACGCCGCGATGAAGGCCGCGGCGGAAGGCCCACTCAAGGGAATTCTCAAGTACTACGACGCTCCGATCGTGTCGACTGACATCGTCACCGACCCGCACAGCTCGATCTTCGACTCGGGCCTGACCAAGGTCATCGACGATCAGGCCAAGGTCGTCTCTTGGTATGACAACGAGTGGGGCTACTCGAACCGACTGGTCGACCTGGTCGGCCTGGTCGGCAAGTCGCTCTGAGTTCGATGACCCCCGAATCACTCGATGACCTTCTGTCCGAAGGGGTAGCCGGCCGGGGCGTGCTGGTGCGCTCGGACCTGAACGTCCCCCTCGATGCGGACGGCAACATCACCGACCCGGGCCGGATAATTGCCTCGATACCGACCCTGAAGGCGCTCAGCGACGCCGGCGCCAAGGTCGTCGTCGTCGCACATCTGGGCCGACCCAAGGGCGAGCCGGACCCGAAGTTCTCCCTCGCCCCGGTTGCCGCGGCCCTGGGCGACAAACTGGGCCGCCACGTCCAACTGGCCGGAGATGTCGTCGGATCCGACGCACTGGCCCGCGCCGAGGGCCTGACCGACGGCGACATCCTGCTACTGGAGAACATCCGCTTCGACGCCCGCGAAACCAGCAAGGACGACGCCCAGCGCGCCTCCCTGGCCCAAGCGCTCGGCGAGTTGGTATCCGCACCCGACGGCACACCGGGTGCGTTCGTCTCGGACGGTTTCGGGGTGGTGCATCGAAAGCAGGCCTCGGTCTACGACGTCGCCGCATTGTTGCCGCACTATGCGGGCACGCTGGTGGCAACCGAGATCAAGGTGCTCAAGCAACTGACCGCGGCGGGGGAGCGGCCGTATGCCGTGGTGCTGGGCGGGTCGAAGGTGTCAGACAAGCTGGCGGTGATCGAGAACCTGGCCACCAAGGCGGACAGTCTGGTCATCGGCGGTGGAATGTGTTTTACATTCCTTGCCGCACAGGGATTCTCGGTCGGTGACTCATTACTCGAAGAGGGCATGATCGAGACCTGCCGTACTTTGTTGGACACCTACGGGGACGTCCTGCATCTTCCGGTCGACATCGTGGTGGCAGAGCGGTTCGCTGCCGATTCGCCGGCCGAGACGGTGCCGGCCGAGCAGATCCCCGACGGCAAAATGGGCTTGGATGTCGGACCCGAGTCGGTGAAGCGGTTCACCGCGCTGTTGTCCAACGCCAAGACTATTTTCTGGAACGGCCCAATGGGGGTGTTCGAGTTCCCCGCGTTCGCGGCGGGCACCAAGGGGGTGGCCGAGGCCATCGTCGCCGCCACCGCCAAGGGTGCCTTCAGCGTGGTTGGCGGTGGTGACTCAGCAGCCGCGGTCCGTCAGCTCGGTCTGCCGGAGGACGGTTTTTCGCACATTTCCACCGGAGGCGGTGCGTCACTGGAATACCTTGAGGGCAACGAGTTACCCGGTATTCAAGTACTCGAGCAATCTTGACCTTCAGACTAGGAGACCTTTGTGTCGCGTAAGCCGCTGATTGCTGGCAATTGGAAGATGAACCTCAACCACTTCGAGGCGATTGCGCTGGTGCAGAAGATCGCTTTCTCGTTGCCGGACAAGTACTTCGACAAAGTCGACGTTACCGTCATCCCGCCCTTCACCGACCTGAGGAGCGTGCAAACCCTTGTCGACGGCGACAAGCTGCGCCTCACCTATGGTGCGCAGGACGTCTCCCAGCACGACTCGGGTGCCTACACCGGCGAGATCAGTGGCGCGTTCCTGGCGAAGTTGGGTTGCACGTTCGCTGTGGTGGGTCACTCGGAGCGGCGCACCTACCACTTTGAGGACGACGCACTGGTCGCGGCGAAGGCGCTCGCAGCGTTCAAGCACGGGTTGATCCCGATCATCTGCATCGGTGAGCACCTCGATGTCCGCGAGGCCGGCAACCACGTCGAACACAACGTCGACCAACTGCGCGGTTCGTTGGCCGGGCTGTCGGCCGAACAGATCGGCCAGGCGGTTATCGCCTACGAACCGGTATGGGCGATAGGCACCGGGCGAGTCGCCAGCGCTGCTGATGCGCAGGAGGTCTGTGCCGCCATCCGCACGGAATTGGCGGCATTGGCATCCGCCGACCTCGCCAACGGGGTGCGGGTGCTCTACGGCGGGTCGGTCAATGCCAAGAACGTCGGTGAGATCGTCGGTCAGGCCGATGTCGACGGTGCATTGGTAGGTGGCGCGTCGTTGGACGGTGAGCAGTTCGCCACGCTGTCGGCGATCGCCGCTGGTGGGCCCCTCCCCTGAGCACGACCCCGCAGAACCTGTAGTCTGGCGGCCATGCATTTGGCCCTGCAGATCATCCTGGTAGTGACCAGTGTGCTGGTTGTGCTCCTGGTTTTGCTGCATCGCGCCAAGGGCGGCGGTCTGTCCAGCCTGTTTGGTGGCGGCGTGCAGTCCAGCTTGTCCGGTTCCACAGTGGTCGAGAAGAACCTGGACCGGTTGACGTTGTTCGTCACCGGCATCTGGGTGGTGTCCATCGTCGGTATGGCGCTGTTGATCAAGTACAGCTAGGCCACCGGATGGTCGACAGCCCCGATGCCGCGCTCGAGCCGATCGGGGCGGTGCAGCGCACCCAGGTCGGCCGGGAGGCCACCGAGCCAATGCGTGAAGACATCCGTCTGCTCGGGGGGATCCTGGGTGAAACGGTGCGCGAACAGAACGGCGACGCGGTTTTCGAGCTGGTCGAACGCGCGCGGGTGGAGTCGTTTCGGGTGCGCCGGTCCGAGATCGACCGTGCCGAGTTGGCCACGCTGTTCGACGGCATCGACGTCCATCAGGCC
>JAGQTR010000296.1 GCA_020438915.1 Mycobacterium sp. | reverse complement strand
GCCGGCGCCTACGCCGACGTACCGCTGTTCTTGTTCCATATCCTCGAGTACATGGATGTCGACTTCGACCTCGATGTCGACGAGATCAACCAGCGATGGGAGGAACTGGCCTCGGCCGACGTCTGGAGCCAGATGATCCTCAAGGAAACCGACGACATCGTGCAACGCCTGACGGCAACGCCACGCACCGGCCAGTACCGGCTCGACAGCAGCGGGGCGATGGTGTTCCGGCGCGCCGCGCTGGACTGGCACCAGCTGCAGAACGAGTCCGAAGCCTTCTTCCTGCGCATTTACGGACCGGGGGACTACCGCTGGAAGGGCGCTGATTTGGGCGTGCTGGTGACGAAGGGGCGCCTGCAACTCGATTCGGCCGAAGGCGGCTCGGCGCTGACGATCCGCGCGAACCATTTCATCGACTCGATCCGCGCCGAGTTCGCCGGCGTGCCGATTTCCGAGCCGGTGCAGCCACCGACCAGTGCGGGCGTCAAATCGAGCTGAGTTAGGGTTCCGGGGAATCCTCGCGCACACCAAGATTTAAGGAGACAACGTGATCGGCGGCGACCCGGGCCGGATACCGGCAGGCCTGTCGCTGGACACCTGGCAATCGGCCCCACATCTGCATTGGACGTTTCAGCACATCGCCGATTTCCTTCCCACCGCCGTTATTTCACGCGGCAGCGGTCCGGTCGCGGAACTGCCCCACGCCCCTCTCGCGCTGACCGACCTGCCCGTTCACGGCGGGGCGGTCCCAACAACCGTCGGTGAGGTGATGGCCACGACCGCCACTGACGGTTGGATCGTCGCTCAGCACGGCAAGGTCGTCGTCGAGGAGTACTACGGCGGCATGGTCGCCGACACGTCCCACCTGTTGATGTCGGTCAGCAAGTCACTCGTGGGCACCGTGATCGGGGCACTGCAGGGCGAAGGTCTGCTTGACGTTGACGCCCCGCTGGCCACCTACGTACCTGCGCTGGCGGATTCCGGTTACGCGGGCGCCACCATCCGGCATGCGCTTGATATGCGCTCGGGGATCGCGTTCTCCGAGGACTACCTTGACCCGGCGGCCGAGGTGCGCCTGCTCGAGCAGGCGATCGGGTGGGCACCGCGGACCGTTCCTGATCTGCCCACCACGATGTACGACTATCTGGTGACGTTGCGGCAGAAGTCAATTCACGGCGGGCCGTTCGAATACCGGTCCTGCGAAACCGATGTGCTCGGTTGGGTGTGTGAAGCTGCCGCTGGGTTGCGGATGCCGGAGTTGATGTCGCAGTTGCTTTGGAGCCGTATCGGGGCGCAGCAGGATGCCACGATCGGTGTCGACTCGGTGGGCACCGGAATGTTCGACGGCGGCATCAACGCCTGCTTACGCGACCTGGTCAGGTTCGGTTCGGTCTACCTCAACGACGGCCACTCATTGACCGGCGCCGTCGTGGTGCCACCGGCTTGGGTCAGCGACACCTACACCGGCGGTGTTGACTCGCGGGACGCATTCGCCGCCAGTCCCGGCGACAACCGGATGCCCGGCGGCATGTACCGCAATCAGTTCTGGTTTCCCTATCCCGGCGATAAGGTGCTGCTGTGTCTGGGAATTCACGGCCAGATGATCTACGTTAACCGCGCTGCCGGGATAGTCGCGGCCAAGTTGTCGAGTTGGCCGTTACCCCAGAATGCCACCATGTTGTTTGCGACGATCGCCGCGTTCGACGCGATCTCGACCGCCTTGGCCTGACGGGCAGTGGGGCGGCCGGGACGGTGGCTTATTCGCGAGTAGCAAGGTAGACAGTGGCGGCCGACCTGCCTTCGGTGAGTGGGTTGTCGAACCAGACGGACTGGGCCTCGACATCGGTGAATACCGTCGCAAGGGCCGCTGTGAAGTCCTCGTCAGGCTCGTCATCGGACCACATGGCGAACGTCCCGCCCGGGGCGAGATGAGCCGAAGCGGCCCGGAGCCCGTCACGGGTGTAGAAGTCAGCGTGACGATCGTGGAGCAGATGGCGGGGGGAGTGGTCGATGTCGAGAAGCATCGCATCGTAGGTTCTGCCAGGCCGCTCGTGATCGAATCCCACCACACTGCTGGCGGCGGCGAAGAAGTCTGCACACACCAGCGCAACGCGGCGGTCGTCAGCGAGACCAGCCGTCTCGGGTAACAGGCCCCGTTCGTGCCAGTCGATCACCGCGTCCGAGTATTCGACTACTGTGATCGTCCGAATCCGGTTGCACTGCAGTGCTTCTTGAGCGGTATAGCCGAGACCGAGGCCGCCCACGATCACGTCCAGTCCGGATCCCGGCGTCCTCGCCAGTGCCAGCCGCGCGAGTTCCCGCTCGGCGACGGTGAACAGACTCGACATCAGGTATTCGTCGTCGAGTTTGACCTCATATACATCGGCGCGCACCGCGCGATCGAATCTGCGCCGTAAGCTGATCAGCCCCATCGGGGTCTGTCGCCAACCCAACTCCTCGAAGTGTGCGCTGGGCGTCACAGCAACGCTCAGCTCGAGGCGCCGAGAATCTTGATCTCGAAGACGAGGGTGTCGCCGGGCAGGATTCCCGCGGCAGGCTGGCCGTCCGGGTAGCCATCGGCCGAAGTCATCGCCACAGCGACCGTCGATCCGACGTTCTGGCCCGCGATGGCCTTCTGAAAACCGGGTACGACTCCGTCCAGCGGGAAGTCAACCGAGGCGCCCCGGTCGTAGCTGCTGTCGAACACCGAGCCGTCGCGTCCATTGACTCCCATGTAGCAGACCGAGGCCGTTGCGGTGTCGGCGACGACCGGCCCGTCACCGGCCTGCAGCGTGTGCACCTGGGTTTCGGTGACGCTGAACGGTGCCTCGACGGTGATGCTGGGCGCCGTCGTCTCGGTGGATCCGGTGACGGCGACGCTGCCGGTGCTCCCGGGCAGCGTCCAGTCGGGTGTGCCTCCGCTATCCGGCGCAGCCGTCGGGCACGCGCTTGCCGCGGTTGCCGTTTCGGCAACGGAGCCACATGCGGCGAGGGAAGTAGCGCAGGCCATCAGTGCGATGGAGGTAGACACCCGAGAGAAGTTCACGTCCGCCACGCTACAGTCGCAGTCCTCATGAGGTGTCGGTAGCCCCGCAATATCGCCCGGTACCTCGGTCGAACGAGCGTTGCGGTCAGCCGACCTTGGTCAATTGAAACGGGGCGTGGGTGAGGGTTCCGCCCGGGCAGCCGTAGTTTGAGTCAGTCGTAGCCACCCCACTCAGCGTCACCGGGTCCACCGACAGTGCAACCACGGCGGGTTCAATGTGCCCGTCCGCGCAGGTGATAGCGCCCGGCATGGTGACGTTGAAATTCCAGCGGCCGCCGTTGAGCGTGGCGGGGCTGCTCCAGCCCTTGATGCTGGCCACCGTGCCCGCGCACCCTGCGGGGCCGCAGCTTGTCGTGATCGTCCAAACGGCCATCGGGTCACCGGCGAGGTCTCGATACTTGCCGTTGAGCAGTTGTGGGTCGGCGTGCGCGGTGCCGGTGGGTGCGATGACCGAAAGCGCCGTCACGGCGACGGCAGCGGTCAGTATGCGCGGAATCCTCACCATAGTGATGCGATGCTAGCTGCGGTTGTTGCGATCATCGACGCGGGAGACCGGGTGATTTCGGGTTGTGTCTGCCATGTCGCCCAATCGAGATCGAACGCGCTCGGGGAGTGCCGGTTTCCAGAACCACCGGATGGGGCATTCTCGCAAAATGGAAACGCATATTCGTCGCTCATCGATCCTGATGGCTGCTCTTGCGCCCATCGCCGCCATGTCACTAGTGGCCCCGGCCGCCGGCTCCGCGCAGCCGCTTGATTGCCAGAACGGGTACTGGTGGGATCCGGTCGCCAACGTGTGTCAACCACCGGCGCCGGCTCCGCTGGACTGCCAGAACGGCGACTGGTGGGATCCGGTCGCCAACACGTGCAGGCCACCGGTAGCGCCGGTCCCGCTGAACTGCGGAGCCGGACAGTACTGGAATCCGGTTTCCAATCTCTGCCGGCCGTTGGGCGAGGTGTAATCCGCCGCGTTGCTCACCTTTGGCCGGTGGGCCTGCGCCCGTTTAGCAATGCCCCAATGTGGGGCACTGTGAAGCCATGAGCGACAAAGAGAAGGTCACAGTCGAGAGAACCATCATGGCGCCCGTCGATGCGGTGTTCGACGTCCTGTCCAATCCCGAGAGGCATCAGGCGCTTGACGGCTCCGGATTTGTCCGCAGTGTGGACCATGCCGATCGGATCCAGAAAGTCGGCGACGTGTTCACGATGAACATGCAGGGCGATCACATGGGTGGCGAATACAAGACCGACAACCACGTGTCCGGCTACATCAAGGACAAGCTGCTGGCATGGAAGACCGCGCCGGCAGGTACTGAGCCTCCCGGCTGGGAATGGCTGTGGGAACTGGAGCCGTTGGGTCCGGGTGAGACGCTGGTGCGCCACACCTACGACTGGTCGAAAGTCACCGATAAGAAGCTGCTCGAAAAGGTGAAGTTCCCGCTGGTCACCGAAGATCAGCTGGCCGACACCCTCGGGCGTCTCGCCGAGGAGGCATCCAGCTGATCACGCGCACAGCCGGCCAGTATCGAATTCCAGTACGTTGGTCGTTGAGTCGAGTCCGGACGGCGAGGGTTTTGCCGCGAGTCAAGGCGCGAGAGGAAGCCCAATGAGTACGAACACATACCGTTCCGCGGCCATCGTCGGCCTAGCCACCGCCGCGCTGATAACCGTGGGGTGTAGCGATGGCAGCAGCGTCGAGGCATCGATGCCGCCGCAGGTCGGACTGATTGCTACCTCCGAGGTGCAGGCGCCACCCACAGAGGTAAAGCTAATCGGGGAGCGGGACGTCGAGGTGACGCTCACCGGTCCGATCGCTACGAAGTACTCGACGGCGACCGACAGTCAGAGGCAGGCCCTCGGCAAACCGCTGACCGGTGATTACAACGCAGGGACACGGGAAAGTGGCGTGGTGTTCCAACAGTTTCAGGGCGGCGTCATCGTCGCCAAGAATGACGAGCCGGGCACACCCGCATACATCACCTGGGGCAAGATCCGGGAGGCCTGGAATGTTGAACGCGACCCGGATGGCATTCCCGAGGTCGGCGGCAGAAACGGCTCGCCAGGTCCGCTGGGTGTACCGACGAGCGATGAGATGCCCGTCGACGATCTGCTTGTGACGACGTTCGAACACGGCAAGATCACGTTCAACCCGAACACCGGCGACGTTGAGGTGACGGTTAACGGCAAGGTCGTGCCCTCCGGCCTGTAGGCGGCGGAGTTGAGGTCGGGCGTCCGGAGCAGTTTCAATCGATCTGGCGGGTTGCCTGGCGCGACGGTGTCAGTTGGCGGGTGCGAGCAAAGGTGTACCACCACACCTAACGGTGGGACACTCGGGGCGTGCCAACAACACGTCCTCGGTATCAAGTGACCGAGACACCCGAGGTCGCCCGCGCGTTGGACAGGGCTGCTAAACGATGGCCAGGGGAGCCCCGTTCGAAGCTGCTTGTGCGACTAGTCGAGGTGGGAGGCGGAATCCTCGAGCATGATGCGCACACCAAAGAGCTGACCCACCGGGCCACCGTGTTGGCCAGCGCCGGCCGTTACGCCGAGGCATTCAGTCCTGACTATCTAACTGAGCTGCGCGCGGACTGGCCCGCGTGATCGCGCTGGACGCGAGCGTCCTCATCGCGCATTTGAATCCTAACGATCCACATCATCAAACGGCCACCCAAGTCCTGCTAGCCGGCACGCCCGGGCGGATGCTCGTACACACGATCACATTGGCGGAAGTGCTGGTCGGCGGCGTCCGTATAGGGCAGGGAGCCTCGATGCGAGACGACTTTCGTGCCGCCGGCATCACGGTAGCGCCACCCGACGATGGCGAACCGCTTCGCCTTGCCGAACTCCGCGCCAGCAGCGGGCTGAAGTTGCCCGGCTGTTGCGTTCTTGACGTCGCAATTCGCCACCAAGCCAGCCTCGCAACCTTCGACAAGGCCCTTGCCTCGGAGGCCGCAAAACGCGGCGTGCCCGTCCGAGTGTGAGTGCTGCGTCGTGGTGCGGGGTGTGGCTGGCTGGCGAAAACCGCTGGAGAACAAAGTAAAACGGCGTTCCTACCTGGTAACTCTGATATTCGCGCGCGAGTTAAGCGAGGAAACAGCGCGGGCCCGGGCATACCTTTCTGGTAATCCGCCATGTTCGATCCCGAACGCGGGAGGCCGTGGGCCGCACATTGAACTTCCGAACACATTCCGAATACGATGGCGGCATGACCACAACATCTCTCCGAGCCTCCACGCGCCGCTCCTCGGACCTCAGCAAGCACTCCGCTGAGGTATTCGCTGAGGCTGAGGACCACCCCGTGACGGTGACCCGCCGTGACGGCGAGGCGCTCGTGCTGATGTCGCAGCGCGAGGCGGAGGGGCGCGCCCGGTTGCTCGAGTTCGCCGCGCAGCTCATCGGCGTAGCACTGGACGACGACGGTCCGCTCGCCGAGCGGATGCCACGGGCGTTCCCGTGGATGCTCGCACTATCCCCGGAGGACCGTGCCTCCTGCGCTCAAGCCCTCGTTGACGCCGCACGGGCATCATTCTCTACCGATCAATCGCACTTGGCGCTCGCGGAGCTGACCTCGTGGCGGGAGACTGCGACCGCCATTGCCGCTGGCCTCGGCCAAGCCGAACTGGAATGGTTGGACTCTGACGATGATGACATTGTGGCGCGGCCGTAGCGGTGGCCGGCAAGCGCGGCGAACTCGTCCCTCGTCCTCCGAAGAGGATGGAGTACGAGATCCGCTTCGCGACCACCAACGCCCGCAAGGGGTGGCAGGACCTCGCCGCGACGATCCGGAATCCCTTGGCCGAGACCTGGGACTTCTTGACCCGGACGCCCCTGGCTAAGACTGGCTAAGACCCCGACGAACTATCCGTTGCGCGGCGAGCTCGGCACCATCACGCGCGGGGACAAGGTCCATGAGCGTTGGCAGCACAAACCGACGATCAAGGGCACTGCCCGCATCTGGTTCTTCGTCGACGACCACACGGTGTACTTGGAGCAGGTGAACACCAGTCACCCGAACGAAACGAAGTAGGGCAACACTCGACACGTCGAAATCCGCCAAGCCTGTTGCGAAAACCGCCAGACGGATCGAGGCCAGACACAGAAAGCCCTTTAAAACCATTGGACCACAATCGAAAACGGCGTACCTAGTGGTGACCCGCCATATTCGAATCCGCCGAATTGCTCCTGGCCGAACGGCGTCGCGAGTTCGTAGGGGCGTGCGCAGTCCCTGATGTGCAAGCTTGCGGCCGAGCTATTGTGAGCGATTCCCGAGACAGTTCGGATGCGCGCGTCATGTTTGCTACCGGGCCAATAGGTGCGGCCGGGGGTAGTCACTGTCGAGGTTGCCGCCACTGGGCGGGCACGGCGCTCGCATGGCCCCGTGGCTGTCTTACACACTGTCGTACACTGTTGCCATGGCTGACACGATTACCTTCCGGCCGGACGAAGACACATCAAGGGCGCTCGAGGTCTTGACCCAAGACGGCACGGCGGTATCCGCGGCCGTTCGATCTGCAATCATCGACGCCGCACGACGGAAGGCCGGCGCGGCGATTCGAGCCGAGGCCGAAAGGCTAGCCCAAGACGAATCCGACCGCGCCGAGGCCATGCAGGTGCTACGCGATATGGAGACGCTGCGTGCGTGGTGAGGTCTTTCGGTTGAACGCCGCGCGGGGGAGCCGCGGCCACGAGCAGTCCGGTACCCGATATGCCGTAGTCGTCCAGTCAGATCAGTTGCCGTTGTCCACCTGGCTGGTGGCACCAACGTCCACATCGGCTCGTGCCGCCAGCTTCCGGCCTGAAGTTGAAATCGGCGGCACTAACACCCGGGTGCTTGCGGAGCAGGCCGCAGCGGTTGACCCGGGCCGACTCGGCAAGAGCGTCGGGTTCCTGAGCTTCAACGAGATGCGCCGTGTTGACGCGGCTCTTCGGGTGGTCCTCAACCTATGAGCGCGGCGTAGTCGACATCAATGCTGCGCGGTCCGGTCGAAGATGAAAACAACTGGTGACCAACGTAATACGGCGCAATTTACCGGTAACCCGCCATATTCGATTCCGCCGTATTCCTCCCGATCCGCAGCAGCGCATCAGTGGAGATGCGGCAGGGAGAAGGCGCTATTGCCGGGACCACTGTGGGCGCGATCAGTTGACACGTCTTCGCGTAATTCCGACGCAATTTTGTGTGCTGGAGCGTCCACACATTCTTGCAAGTCCGGTAGCGCTCCGCATCCCATACCGGTACCATTGCGCCATGAGCAAGCAGATCGCGGTTCGGCTTCCAGATGAAGTCGTCGATTTCATTGACAGTGAAGTGGACCAACGGCACGTCGAGAGCCGCGCATCATTTGTACTCAAAGCGCTCGAACGCGAGCGTCGCCGGCTGATCGCTGCCCGCGATGCGGCGATTCTCGCCAAGCGGACCACCGCAGACGGTGACTTCGATGCGCTCGCTGCTCATGCCTGCACCTTCGAACTGGATATCGATTGAGACCAATTCACGTCGCCCAACTTGATAAGGCTCGGCCGGTTCTGATCCTGACTCGGGAGCTCGTGCGGCCTCACCTAACCAGGGTCACCGTGGCACCGATCACCGGAACAGTTCGCGGCCTGTCGACCGAAGTTCCAGTAGGTGTGCGTAACGGGCTCGACAAAGATTCCGTCGTCAGCGTCGACAACATTGTCACGATCCCGGTTGCGGCATTGGGGCGTCAGATCGGGTTCTTTCTTCCTGATCAAGAGGAATTGCTGACAACGGCGATCCAGCACGCGTTCGATCTCGACTAACAAGCAAGGGCAACTGCCGTGCGAGGATCCAATGATTGAGCCTACTGGTGACACTGCATATTCGATTCCTGCATATTCGCGCGCGGTTTGATGCGGCTACATCCGTCGCCGTCGCGTCTCACCGGTGATACACTTGGCATGTGGATACGGTGACGGTGCGCGATCTTCGGAACAACGGGGGAGAAGTCCTGCGTCGCGTCGAGCACGGCGAACGCATCGTCGTTACTCGCGACGGTGCGCCGGTGGCTGAACTCCGCCCCCTGCCCCGATCCAGCGCCGGGCCGACCGAACTCATTCGTCGCCGGAAGAATCTTCCGCAGGTGGACCCGGAGGCTCTCCGGCGCGACATCGACAACCTGATCGACCCGTCGCTGTGACAGAGGCTTCGAGCCAGGGGATGCTGGACACTTCCACGGTGATCCTCCTCGGCCAGATATCTAACCCAACCGAGCTTCCCGACGAATCGGTGATCAGCGCGATCACGCTGGCCGAGCTTTCCGTAGGTCCGCATGTAGCGCGCGACGATGCCGAGCGCAGTGCCCGTCAGCAGCACCTGCAGCAGGCCGAGGCCGACTTTGATGTTCTTCCGTTTGATGGTGATTGCGCGCGGGCATTTGGCGCCGTGGCGGCGGCACTGCGCGCAGCGGGGCGCAAGCCGGCTGCGCGCGCGTATGACGCGCTCATCGCGTCGAGCGCGATCGCGCATGCGTTGCCCCTCTACACATGTAATCCAGCCGACTTCGCAGGAATCCCGCGGCTTGAGCTCCGGCCGGTCACCCATCCTCGTCACCAGTAGGGAAGCGGCTCGTTATCGAAAAGCGTTGGGCAGCAAAACAATATGCAGTAGTCTACTGGTAACCCGCCATATTCGATCTGGACGTATTTGTCGGCTGCCCGGGCACGATCTCGTCTTGCGCACCGACTACGGGCTGAGCGCTATCTAGCCCCAACGCGGTAGGGCAACAAGCCGGTCGCCCTCAAACCCCGAGGGCGCTCGATAGTTTGCTGGACTTAGCCGACGATCCACAATCAACCGCTTGTCTACATTTCGTCTACACTGACTTCTATGGGAGCAGAAACTACAACTGTCCGAATCCGCCGACCAGATTCTGAGCGGCTCCGATCGCTGGCCAAAGCTCGCCAGACCGCCGTTGTCGACGTCGTGCACGCGGCGATCGACGCCCTGGAACGGCAGGAGTTCCTCCGGGGATTAAACGGCGATTACCAGCGCCTGCGTGGTAATCCCGAACTGTGGGAACAGTACCTGGCCGAGCGTCACGAGTGGGACGCCCTGGCTTGATCTGGCGAGGAGAGGTCTACTACGTCGATCTCGGCCAGCCGGTCGGCCACGAGCCGGTCTTTCGGCGCCCAGCGGTCGTGGTGTCGGTCGACATTCTCAACAACGGACCGGGAGGGCTCGTGGTTGTCGTCCCGATCACGACCGTCGGCTACGGGCTGCGAAGCCATGTCGAGCTGGAGCCGGAGGGTAGCGGGCTCGGCCACACCTCATACGCACGCTGCGATCAACTGCGAGTGGTCTCGGTCGAACGGCTGTCATCCCGGCTGGCGATAATCGGCCCAGACCAGATGCAGTCCATCGACCAGGCGCTGCGGTTCGTCCTCGATCTGTAAACGCGGCGGAGGATGACTTTCAAAAACCGTTGGCGAAATTAGAACACGGCGAGGTTTACCGGCTCTTCGCAGTTAGCAGTGGCATTGGTGCCGGCTGGGTGTGACTCGCCGTGATCGGCGGGTGCAGGCCCACCGTACTCGGCGGCGTTGGTTGTCGGGGTTGCGGAACCCGAACGCGATGCGCCCGATGTGTTTGACGATGCGGTTGTAGCCCTCGGTGCGGGCGTTGGTCAGCCCGGTCTGCAGGGCAGCGATGATCGGGCCCTGCCAGGCCGCGACGGTGCGGGCCAAGCGGATTACCTCGGGCACCTTGCAGGCCGCGCAGAATCGGTAGAACCGGTCCAGGGCGGTGTGGATCTCGTAGCGCAGCCCGCCCCGCTCGGCGCACGAGAGCAGTTCGCGCAGTTGTTCTTTGGCGATCCACGCCGCGGCGATGTCTTCGTTGGGATCTGCGGCGAGGAGCTTGGCGAACAGGTTGATGCGCTGCTGTTCGGTGAGGCGCTCAGCACCGCGCAGCAGTCGACGGCGGTTGATCCACTCCACATCGGCCTTGCGGCCGCGTCGTCCCCGCTGGGCCAAGGTAACCCGACGCCGAACCGCATCGACCATGTCGTTGGCCTTCTTGACCAGATGGAACCGGTCGGCAATCACGATCGCTTGGGGTAGCGCCTCGCGGGCGGCCCGGGCGTAGGCCGGACAGAGATCGATCGCCACGTGGGTGATCTGGGCCCTCCACGTGGGGTCCTGGGTCGCGAGCCAGTCGACCACCGCCCCGGAGCTTCTGCCGTTGACCTGGGCCAGCAGCCCCTGATCGCCGGTGATGTCGACCAGGCCGGTGTCCCAGCGATCCACCCACACCCGCCGGCCGAGCACCGGGTCATACTCCCATTTGGCCTTGCCGCGGCGGGTCTCGTCGATGCCCAGCACCGCCACCGGCACCGATTCGGTCTCCAGGACCTCCTCGGCGACGGCGATGACCTTGTCGTGCACGGTGTGCCAGCCGCAACGGTACTGACCGGCCACCGCGGCCACCGAGCGGTCCTCGTCGAGCACTGCCGCGGCCATCAACGCTTTGGCCCGCGGGGTGACCCGTGCTCGCGCCGGCACCCCGGGCACCGACTCGGTGAACACCGTGCGCTCGCACACCGCGCTGGGGCACAACCACTTTCGCTTGCGCCACCTCAGTACCGGACGATCAGGGCCGACCTGAACGTCACGCGGCGACGTCAGTACCCAGCCCTTCGACCTGCTCGAGCGCTCCCCGCACTCGGGGCAGATCCCGACCCACTCCGGGGCGGTCAGCACACCCACCAGTCGGGTGCCGTCCTCGAGGCGCCGCACCGACTCGACGACCACACCATCGAGATCGAGCAGCAATGAACTACCGTCAACCATGCCCGCGTTCCTTGTCCTGGATGCCTGAAGAACACCCAGCTCACAGGGGCGCGGGCCTCTAATCAATCACCGACACGACACGATGTCGGACAACACCAGACCCCCACCAAGTGCGAAGAGCCGGTTTACCGGTAGCCCGCCATATTCGATCCTGCCGTATTCCTCCCTGCGCACAGCAGTGCACTTCGGAAGCCGGCGTGAAGTTCTTGCTGGACGAGAACCTTTCGCCGCTGCTGCGCGACCTGCTCGTCGAGTCAGGCCACGACGTAATCCATGTGCGAGATCTTCAGATGGCCGGATCGACGGACGAAGTAGTGATTGCGCAGGCAGCGACTTTGGGCCGGGTGCTTATCAGTGCTGATACCGACTTTGGCGCTCATCGTCGTTCTCGGCGAAGACGTAATTCGCATCCGAC
>JAGQTR010000295.1:1919-14378 GCA_020438915.1 Mycobacterium sp. | reverse complement strand
GGCAGGGCGCGAGCTTCGAGATGGTGAACCTGTCGCTGCAGAACGACAAGGACCACCTGGCCACCCGAGTGGCCCATCAATTCGATTTCCGCGGCCCGGCGCTGGCGGTGGCGACGGCATGTTCGTCGTCGCTGGTCGCGGTGCACCTGGCGTGCCAGTCCATCCTCAACGGTGAATGCGACATCGCGCTGGCCGGCGGCTCGTCGCTACGGATTCCGCACCGCGTCGGGTATTGGTATGAGCAGGGCTCGATGGTGTCACCGACCGGACACTGCCGGCCGTTCGACGTCCGCTCCGACGGCACCATCTTCGGCAGCGGCGTCGGCGTAGTCGTTCTCAAGGCTCTGCCGGACGCGATCGACGACGGCGACCACATCCACGCCGTGATCCGCGGCTCGGCGCTGAACAATGACGGCGCGACGAAGATGACCTACGCCGCACCCAATGCGATGGGTCAGGCCGAGGTCATCGCCGAGGCCCACGCGGTCGCCGAGGTCGACGCCTCGACGATCGGCTACGTCGAAAGCCACGGCACCGGCACCCCGCTGGGCGACCCGATCGAGGTCGAGGGACTGCGACAAGCGTTTGATCTGGCCGAGGAAACCCGAAGCGGCCCTTGCTATATCGGGTCGGTCAAGTCCAACATCGGACACCTCGAGACCGCCGCCGGCATCGCCGGACTCATCAAGGCCATCCTCTGCCTCGAGCACAAAGCGATCCCGGCCACCCTGCACTACAGCAGCCCCAACCCGGAACTACACATCGACCGTGGCCCCTTCCGGGTACGCAGCGCCGACGGACCGTGGGAGTGCGACGGAGTCCGGCGGGCCGGTGTCAGTTCATTCGGCGTGGGTGGCACCAACGCACACATCGTCCTGGAGGAGGCGCCCGCCACAGCGCAGGTTCGCGCTGACGTGCCCGGGCCCCAGGTGTTGGTGCTGTCGGCGAAAACCCAAGATGCGCTCGCTCAGTCCCGTGCAGCCCTGGCCGATGAGCTCGCCGCGACATCCGAGCGTGACCCGATCAGCCTGCCCGACGCGGCCTACACGCTCACCCGGCGCCGCCGGGATCCCATCCGGCTCGCCGCCGTGGTGCACGATCAACAAGACGCGGCAGCGGTGCTGCGCGCCACCGAGACCGACAACGTCTACGTCGGCGCGGGCCTCTCGGAGTGGGATGCCGCAGAATCCCCGGGCGCGCGAGTCGCCTTCCTGTTCCCGGGTCAGGGAGCCCAGCACATCGGGATGGCACGCGGACTGCACGACAGCGAACCGGTCTTTGCCCGGCACTTCGACGAGTGCGCGACCGCATTCAGTGACGAGATGGGCTATGACCTGCGCGCCGAGATCTTCGACGGCGTCGGGCGCAACCTCGAACACACCGACCGTGCCCAGCCCGCCCTGTTCACCGTCGAATACGCCCTGGCCAAGCTGATTCAGTCCTACGGCGTGGCGCCCGCGATCATGGCCGGGCACAGCATCGGCGAGTACCCGGCAGCCACCCTGGCCGGTGTGTTCGATCTTGACACCGCAGTCAAGGTGGTGTCGATGCGTGCCCGCCTGATGCACGCCGCCCCGCGCGGTGTCATGGTGGCGGTGACGTTGGGCCCGGAGGCGATCGCCGAACATCTCACCGCCGACGTCGACCTCGCCACCATCAACGACCCCGGCAGCAGCGTGGTCGCAGGCAGCGAAGAGGCCGTCCGCGTCTTCCAGGCCGAGCTCGCGGCCAAGGGCATCAAAGGCGCGGTGGCCCGGCGGGTCCGCACCTCGCATGCCTTCCACTCACGGTTGATGGATCCGGTGGTCGCGGAGTTCACCGCGTTTCTGTCCGGGATGACATTGCACGAGCCGCAGATCCCGTTGCTGTCCAATGTCACCGGCACCACGATGTCGGCCGCCGAGGCGACCGACCCGGCGACCTGGGCCCGTCAGATTCGGGCCACCGTCCGCTTCGGCGACGAGCTCGGCGTATTGCTGGAGGATCCGGCCCGGGTCCTGGTCGAAGTCGGACCCGGCGGCACGCTGACCTCCTCCGCGGGGCGCCACCCCCGCTGGTCGGATCGGCACCGGGCAGTGCGGTTGATGCGTCACCAGGCGCAGAACCGCAGTGACCACGACACGTTCCTGCTGGCGCTCGGTCAGCTGTGGGCGGCGGGCGTCGACATCGACTGGGATCCAGCCTGGACACGGGGCGCGGATGGAGCGTCGGCCGCCCCGCACCTGGTGACCCTTCCGGGCTACCCGTTCCAAAAGCAGCGCCACTGGGTTGAGCACAACGCGAACGCTGCACGGGCGGCTGGCGCCGCGGCACCCGTCGCGGACGGCGGAGCGGCGGCCACACCCACCGCACCCGCAACTGCCGGGGGTACGTCACAGGTAGAGGCCGCACTGCTGCGCATTTGGACGCAATGCCTCGGTCTTTCCGATATCGACCGAAACGCCAACTTCTTTGAACTCGGCGGCGACTCGCTGATCGCGATCAGCGTCGCCATGACCGCCGGCCATCAAGGGCTCGACCTCACCCCGCAGGATCTCTACGAGAATCAAACCGTAGCCACGCTCGCCAAGGTCTTGACGGCCCGTTACGCCGAGGGGGGACTGGCCCGGCAGTCGCTCGACGGCACCACCAGTCCGCCACTGCCTCCCAACGTGGCATACCTGCTCGAGCATGGCTTGCGCGACGTCGGTCGCTGGCGAATCCCGCTGATCCTGCACCTGCGTTCAGATGTCGGCGAGGAGGATGTTCGTGCGGTGCTCACCGCGATCACCGGCGTGCACGATGCGCTGCGGGTGCACATCGTGGAGCGCGCCGGCAGTTGGGACCAGCACATCGCCGAGCCCTGCGAGTTCACCGAGCTGGTGACCAGGCAACTTTCCGACACTGCGGATGCTCCCGAGCCCGGTAGCACCGAGGAGCGCGACGCGGTACTGGCGATCCTCACCGAGCAGATCCGCGAACACCAGCTGCTGAATTCACCGCTGACCGCGACGTTCATCCGCAGCAGGGCCGGCAGCCCGTCGTATCTGGCACTCGGGGTGCACGGCATCGCCGCCGATATGCCCGGTGACTCGGTTTCCCGCGACGTGCTGCTCACCGACATCTTCACCGCGTTCAACCAGCGAATGGCAGGGCAAGAGATCGCCCTGGCGCCGGTCTCGACGTCGTGGCGCGAGTGGTCGCAGCGGTGTGCCGGGCTGGCCAGCCATCCCGCGGTTCTCAACAGCCGCGACTACTGGCTCGAAGTCGCCGCCAAGTCCACGTTGAGCGTGGCCGGGCCCGAGACCAATCAACCACCTGGAGTCGATGACCTGGTGCGACTGCCCTCAGCGCTGTCGATCGCCGACACCGGCGAAGTCGACGATGCGCGACGGCGGTTGCGATTGCCGGTCGAGGAGATCCTGCTTGCGGCGTTGGGTCGCACCGTCGCCGCCGCCGTCGGCGACGGCTTTGTTGCAGTCGATCTGGGTGGCCGGAGCCGTTCGGTACTCAAACCCGATGTCGACCTGCAGCGCACTCCCGGCCTGTTCACCGCGATCCATCCGGTTGCGTTGCCGTGCGCATCCGCCCAACAGCGCCGCGCCACACAGTTGCTCGAGGAAGTGCGCGACACTGTGAAAGCCGTTCCGCACTACGGGATCGGGTACGGCCTGCTGCGCTACCTCTACGGCCCGACCGCGCGCGCACTCGGCACCACGCGTCCGGCCGACATTCTGTTCTCCCATGTCGGCACCATCCCCGAGGCCCCCACTGATCAGCCCGCGGATGCACCGGTGCGCTTTGATTCCGACACCGAAATGCCGATCCGCGACGCCCCGCCCGGTTTCGGCCATGCCTTGGAGCTGCGGGTCTACCGGACGGCGGGGGTTTTGCATCTGGACTGGTGGTACGACAGTCGCCGACTCGGCCCCACCGATGTGGAGTCCCTCGCCCGGCAGTACTCGTCTGCCCTGCTCGAGATCGCGAGGGACGCGCTGGCCGAGGAAGACGCCGAATCAACCGACGACGAGCTGGCGTTGGTCGACCTGTCGTGATGGCTACCGGGTAGGGGAGAGCGCATGGGCAGCCCAGAGGCAGCGGTCGTCGTCGCTGGAATCAAGAAATCCTTCGGCGAGGTCACCGCACTCCGCGATGTCAGTTTCGAGGTCGACCACGGCGAGGTGCTCGGCCTGCTCGGCCCCAACGGCGCGGGCAAGACGACGACGGTCAACATCCTGTCAACGCTCATCACCCCGGACAGCGGCCGCGCTACCATCGCCGGCCACGACGTGGTCAGCGATGCCGCCGGCGTGCGGCGTTCACTGATGCTGACCGGTCAGCATGTCGCCCTCGACGAGCTGCTGACCGGCCGGGAGAACCTGCTGATGTTCGGCCGCCTGCAGGGCCTGAAGAAAAAGGTGGCCAAGGAGCGGGCGGGCGAATTGCTCGAGCAGTTCGACCTCGTTGATGCCGGCGACCGCGCTGTTGGCACCTACTCCGGCGGTATGAAGCGCCGCATCGACATCGCCTGCGGACTGGTGGTCCGGCCCGACGTGGTGTTTCTCGACGAGCCGACAACCGGGCTGGATCCGCGCAGCCGGCAGGCCATCTGGGAGCTGGTCACCGATTTCAAAGAGGCCGGTATCGCGACGCTGTTGACCACGCAGTACCTCGAGGAGGCCGACCTGCTCAGTGACCGGATCATCGTGATCGACAAGGGCACGGTTATCGCCGCGGGGACAGCCGACCAGCTCAAAGAGCGCACCGGCGGCACCTACTGCGAGATCGTGCCGAGCCAGCCGGGAGATGTGCCGGCGATGGTCAGGGCACTGGGCGCGATGCTGCCTGACACTGTCCGGCGGACATTCACCGAGACCACCGACCGGATCTCGATGCCCGCACCCGATGGTCCGGCAACCCTGATGGAGGCGCTGCGTCGGCTCGGCGAGGCCGAGATCGAGCTGACCGACATCGCGTTGCGCAGGCCCTCGCTCGACGAGGTGTTCCTGGCTCTGACCGGTGGCGACAGTCGCGCCGCCGGGCAGGATCAGGCGGATACCCACGCTGCCGCGGACGCGCTGGCGTGATCGTTCAATCCGCTGTCCCGCACGCCGCGCGGCCCACGGTCTCCACTGTCCAGCAGTGGTGGGTGCTGACGATTCGGATGATCACCCCGACCCTGCGCAACGGCGAGTTGGCCACCCAGGTCATCGGTTCGATCGTCTTCACCATCGGCTATTACCTGCCGCTGAAACAGCTGATGGGGTCGGTACAGCCGCTGAGCAGCTACGCCCAGTACCTGACACCGCTGATCGTGCTGCAGGCGATCTGGTTCGCCGCAGTGTCGGCGGCATTCCGGTCGGCGACCGATTCTGTTCAGGGGATCAACCGTCGATTTCGGGCCATGCCGATCGCTTCGCTGACCCCGTTGGCCTCCCGAATGACGGCCAGCATGTACCGCTGCTGCGTCGCGCTGTTGGTATCGGTGATCTGCGGCTATGCCATCGGCTTTCGATTCCACAACGGGTTTGGGTACGCGCTCGGCTTCGTTGGTTTGGCTTTGCTTATCGGCGCGGCGCTGGCGTTCATCGGCGATCTCATCGGTATCGCAACCGAGAATCCGGAGGCGACCGCACCCCTGATGCTGGTGCCCCAGTTGACACTGGGGCTGGCCTCGGTCGGCCTGCAGCCGGTCGAAAACTTCCCAGACTGGATCCACGGCTTCGTCCGTAACCAGCCGCTGTCGCAATGGGTTTATGGACTGCAGGCACTGGCCGGCGATAGCACCGACGCCGCACCTGAGGTGACGTGGTCGGTGATGGTGCCCGGGTTGGCCTGGGCGGTTGGCTGCATCGCGGTGGCGGTGTCGCTGCACGCGGTGGTGACCAGGAGGCGACGCTGATGGCGCCCCCCACCGAGCTGGCCGGCGACCCTGCGCTTCCGCGGGCACGGGCGGGCGCCGCCGGCAGGCATCGGGTGCAGAAAGTCTGGGAGAACTCACCCAAGCGGCTGATCCCGCAGACGTGGGTACTCACCACACGAATCCTTCGCCGCTGGAGCCGGGATCCGGCGACGCTGGTGCAGTCACTGGTGATGCCGGCGGGCTTCCTGGTCGCACTGGACATCGTGCTCGGCGATGGCATCGAGGCTGTGACTGGTCACAGCGGGCTGTACGGCCAGGTTCCGCTGGTGGCACTGGTCGGCGGAATGACGGGTGCCATCATCGGCGCGGTCAACATCATGCGAGAACGCGAGGTCGGCTTACTGTCCCGGTTCTGGGTGGTGCCGGTGCACCGCGGTGCCGGCCTGCTGGCCCGGTTGACCGCCGACGTGGTCCGCATCGTGGTGATCACGCTGGTCGTCCTCGGTGTGGGCGTGGCCTTGGGTTTCCGTTTCGAGCAGGGCATTCCCGCGGCCATCGCCTGGGTGTTCATGCCCGCGGTCTTCGGCGTGGCACTGTCGGCGGCGGTGCTGACACTCGCGCTGTACTCGTCGAACACGATCGTGCCGCAGGCCACCGAGATCATCATCGCCATGCTGATGTTCTTCTCGATCGGCTTCGTCCCGCTCGACCAGTACCCGGACTGGCTGCAACCGATCGTCGAACATCAGCCGGTCAGCTATACCATCGAGGCGATGCGGGGCCTGTCCCTCGAAGGGCCGATCGCCGAGCCAGTCATGTGGACGATGCTGTGGTCGCTGGGTATTGCAGCCGTGTGCGCTGTGCCGCTGATGCTCGGTTACCGCAAGGCCAGTAAACGTGGCTGAGGCACCCGCATTTTCGACCACATCGTGTTTCGACCAATAGTTTTCATCTTTCAGGGAGTCTGACTTCATGTTTCCTTCATCGGGTATCCGGAAGCTGGCGCGCAGCGAGGAGATGTTCGCCGAGACTCACAATTTCGTCGGGTTGGCGGCCCACGCCGACGGCCCGGTCGATGCCGAGGCCCTGTCGGATGCCTTCGACGCGCTGCTGCAGGCGCATCCGGTGCTCGGCGGCCACCTCGAGCAGGGCGCCGACGGCCGCTGGGAAATCGTCCTGGACGATCTGATGCATCCCGGTATCGAGGTTGTGGAACTCGACGGTGAGGCAGAGCCTCCGCCGCTGATCTTCGACCAGGCCGTGTCGCTGGTGCACCTGCGGTTGACCATCCGTGACGGTAGGGCCCAGCCGACGCTCTATATCCATCACAGCCTGGCAGACGGCCACCACCAGTTCAGCCTCATCGAGGAGTTGTTCTCCACATACACCGATCTGGTCACCACCGGAACCGCCGGCCCGGTCACGGTCCATTCGGCTCCGGAACCGCTCGAGGTGATCTTGGCCAGCCGGGGAGTGGAGAAGAAATCACGTTCCGGGCTGGAGCGCCTGCTGGCCGCGATGTTCGTCTATGACCTCCCGCCGTCGCGGCGCGCCCCTTCGGATGTGAACCCCGTTCTGCCACAGCGTGTCCCAATGGAGTACTGCAAACTTTCCGAGCAGGACACCGAGAACATCATCGGCTTCTGTCGAGCCCACAAGCTCGGGCTGAACAGCCTGCTGTCGGCAGCGGTGCTGATGGCCGAGTGGCAGCTGCGCAAGACGCCGAACATCCCGGTTCCCTATGTGTACCCGGTCGACCTTCGCTATCTCTTGTCACCGCCGGTGTCGGCCACCGAATCCACCAATCCGGTCGGCATCGCCACCTATCTGGCCGAGATCGAAGCGGGTACCGATGTCGTCGCGCTCGCCCGCGATATCAACGACACGTTCAAGAAGGACATTGCCGACGGGGTGATCCAACAGAGCTTCCTGCATTTCAGTCCGCAGTACGTGGGCAACCCGCCCGGACTGCCCGACGTCGTGATGTTCACCGACAACGGCATCGTGCCCCCCATGCGCACACCGCCGGAAATGACGCTGACGGCCAGTCACGGCGAGTTCTACTTCGCCGTCGGTGCGGGGATCGAGATCTACACCAGCAAGATTTTCAACGGACAGCTCATGATTGAGTACCACTCACATGGGCCGGAGCCCGAGAAGTCCGTCGCCGCAATCGAAGCCCAGCTGCGCAGCATTGCCGACAAGCAGGCCGCTGCGAGTGCGGGTTAGCCGGTCAGCTGCGTTGCGTGGGCCGGCCGTAGGCAAACCGGTGGTACTGCAACGCCTTGTTCAGCGGCGGCACCAACCGCACCGCACGTTTGGCCGCCTGCAGGCCCTTCGATGCGCGACTGTACGTACTGGCGCTGAAAAACGTTGCAGCGGCGAGCAGTCGAAGATCGGGAATTTTGTCGAGGATGTCCTGCGGGCTGTTGACTGCCCAATGCAACGTCGAACCCGAAGTGCGGACCAGGGATTGGGTCTTCTGCGACTTGATCGCCAACCAGTTGAAGAAGTCGATCTGCACTTCGCCGATACCGAAACGGTCGATGAAACGCTGCAGCAGTGCGATGCCGTCGTCCTCGGTCAGGTACATGCTGATGCCCTCGGCGATGAGCAATGTCGGTCGGTCGGCGGGAATCTGGTCCAGCCAACCCGGCTCGGTGGCTGGCGTGGCGATCAGTTGGTAATTCGGCCTGTTCGGGTAGATCTTCTCCCGCAGCGCTATCACCTGCGGGAAATCGACGTCGTACCAACGTACGTCGGCACCCGGATCGATCCGGAACACCCGGCAGTCCAGGCCACACCCCAGATGTACGACGGTGCACTCCGGGTGGGCTGCCAAGAACTCCCGCACCCAGATGTCGTACTGGGCGGTGCGCACTGTGAACAGCGGGGCCCACTTTGGCGTGATCTCAAGCTCACGCCAATCGAAATCGAGCTTGTCGATCGCTTCCTTGGCGAACAGGTCCCCCAGGATCGGGCGGTCGAAATCCGCGTCGAGAGCCTTCAAATACAAGGTCGACAGCATCGTCTTGGCCGGACCGCTGAGATTGACGGACACTTTCTCACTCACGTATGTGAGGCTAAGCGCAAGGGCACCGGCACGGCGCGTCGGGGCAAGATTCACCACGGACTCACAACGAACGAGGAGTGCGAACCATGACCGAACCCACCAACGAGAAGCCGCTGGGGCGGGCGCCGCGAGTTCTGCTGTTGTACTACAGCTACACAGGGCAGTCGCAGAAGGTCCTCGAGGCTGCCGGCGAGGTGTTCCGCGAGCGCGGATACGAGGTGACCAAAGCTCCGATCGAGTTCACCGATCCGCGCTATGCCGAGCGATTTTCCCGGTTCCCGATGCGCAAGGTCTGGCCGGAGTTCCTGGGTATGTTGCCCGCTCAGACACTACAGCGCACCGGAGACATCCGAACCCCCGATGCGGTGCGAACCGGCGACTACGACCTGATCTGCATCGGCTCGCCCACCTGGTGGAGCACGGTATCCATGCCGTTGCGCTCTTTCCTGAAGTCCCACGAGGCGCGGAACTTGCTGGACGGCAAGCGCTTCGCGGTGTTCGTGGTCTGCCGCCGCAAGTGGCGGGGGAACCTGACCGCAGTGCGCAAGCTCGCCGAGAAGAAGGGGGGCCGCTACGTCGACGGCATCCACTTCACCTATCCCGGCGGCGAGCTGCCCTCGATACTGTCGCTGACCAGCTATCTGGGTTCGGGGAAGTACAAAGACCGCTACCTGGGCGTGAAACTGCCGCCGACGAACATCAGCGACGAGCAGATCGAAGAATCACGGCGATTCGCCGGGCGCATCGCCGACAAGGTCTTCGGCAAGCACACCCAGGGGAAATGACCGCCGTGCCGTGCTTTTTCGACGTGACCGCGGAGGCCGCGGCCGGCGTGGCCGAGGTCCAGAAAGCCTTCCGGGACAAGACCTATTGGCTGGCCAGGCTGGCCACCTACGGCGGGGACTCGATGACGCTGGAATCCCTCGAGGTCGGTAACGACGGCACGATAGTCGTGCGCACCACTCAGGATCTGCGCAAAGAGATGTTGCCCGGCGGCATCGGCCGGATGCTGCCGGGGGACACCAAGATCATGCGCACCGAGTCGTGGTGGGCGGCACCCGGCGGTCAGCAATTGTCCGGCGAGTTCACCATCTCCGCCCGCGGGGTGCCGAGTTCGGGGTCGGGCACCATGGTGCTCACTTCACTCCAGAGCGGCTCTGCTGTCGGTTCCAGCCTGCGTGTCCGCGGCACGCTGGAGGTCAGGATTCCGTTGGTGGGGGCCAGGATCGAGCGTTACATCGCCGACCAGATCGCCACGGAAGTGCCGCAGATGCAGCTGTTCACCGCCGACTGGATCGCCGGGGAGGCCTGAACATGCCGGCACCGATTCCGAGCACAGCCGAGGCTCTGGCCCGCCTTGACATGCCCCTGGTCGAGGCGATGATGACGCAGCGGGCGATCCGCCGGGTTCTTCCGGACCCGGTCGACGACGAGATCGTGCTGAAGTGCATCGAGCTGGCGCTGCGCGCACCGACCGGCGCCAACGGCCAAAACTGGGAGTTCATCGTCGTCAAGGACCCACGCATCAAGAAGAAGCTGGCTCGACGCTACCGGCTGGCATGGCGGGTGTTCTACCGCACCTCGATCCGTGATATCGCCTCCTACGACGACGAGATGGCCAAGAGTGTGCGCGCCATCCAGTGGCAGGTCGATCATTTTGCCGAGATCCCGGTGCTCGTGGTGGCGTGTCTGCGGCTGACAGCCAGGGAGGGCCGTGTTCCCTATCTGCCGATGCCGCACGCGGCGGCGTCGGCCTTCTTCGGTTCGATCTATCCTAGTGTCCAGAACTTGTTGCTAGCGGCGCGGTCTATGGGGCTGGGTGCATCGTTGATCACTTTGCCGCTGTGGAATCTCACGTCCGCGCGACGGGTGCTCAAGCTGCCGCCGTCGGTCACCCCGTGCTGCGTGATGCCACTGGGTTGGCCCCGGGGCCGCTATGGGCCGACAACACGCAGGCCAGTAGATGAAATCGTGCATCTCGACCAGTACGGAAACCGCGCCTGGTTCGGCCCGAAGTAGCCCGCTGAAACTGACGGACCCGTCAGTAAATATCTGACGCGACCGTAAAGAATCGCCGAGATCTACAGTTTGCTGGACACCCGGCACCCCCATTGGATAAGTTGCTTGCTGTCGGGGACCCTGCATAGCAATTGCCAGCGTTGAAAGGGGCGCCATGCGTGCTGTAAGGCCCTATCTCACTACGGGAGTGGCACTGGTGGGAGCCAGCGTCATCTCGGCTGCTCCACTCGCACCGCCGCCCGCGCCGGACCGCATCTCTGACCAGCAGGTCAGCCTGACAGCCGCGTCGACGCAGATATGCCCCCAGGGTCCGGCCACCCCATTGTGCGGCGGACTCGAAGGGCTGAGCGCTGGACGGCTGACGAATGCGCGTCCTGGGGTCGAGCCTTCTTTGCTCTACGCCTCACAGAACCTCCTCAACGCCTTTCTGAGCCTCCCAGCGTGGGAAATCCAGGCGATGGACCGGTTCGCCGACGCGATGCGCGCCACCGGCAGCTGGCAGGTGTGGAGTCCCACCAATGTCTTCGGTTTCGATGAGCAAGACCCAGCCAAGTTGCAGGCCTACATCGACATGCTGATCCCGTTCCAACCCTTCTCGTCGGTTCTCGGCGAACACCTCAGCTGGTGGGCGCGCGCCAACCTGCCGATGAATGCGGGATGCGCGGCGCTCCCCGGCGCCTGCCCGGATCCGGATGCGTTGCTCGACGGGATGTTTACCGTCCCGATGTCGCAGCTCTACTCCGGCTATACCTTCCCCACCGTGACCAACCCGTTTACCGGGGAGGAGACGTCGTGGTCCGGCCAGCACGTGCAACTTGACCCGTGGGAGCCGTTCACCTCCTCGTGGGAGTGGCTGGTGGCACCACCCCAGCCGGTGGAAACCGTCTCGTTGGGCGAGGCGTTCGACACCACGCAAAAGCTCATCACATCGGTGTTCGCGAGCTACTACCCGTTTGTGCAGAACAGTGAGTGGTACAACGACGAGCAGACCGCGCTGGCCCCCCTGTTCCGGGCGCTTGCCCCGATCCTCTGTGAGAACTGCGACCCCGATAATCCCTACGACAACCCGTGGCTGTACGAGAACTACCCCCCAAACACCGTTGAGCAGGACGATCCTTCCGACGAGGTGCCCGAGGCAGATATCGAGGCGGATGTGGACGGGGGCTCGGACGCCCCCGCCCCGGTGACGGACGTCGATTCAACGCAGAGGTCTGCGTCCTCCGACTCCGATGTGCAGTCCTTCGGCGACCTCCCCGAGCAGGCCACCGACACCGCTGCGGACGTCGACACCGGCACCGAGAGCGACACCGAGACCTTGGACGCTGACAAGAGTTCCGTTGCAGCTACCGAAGCTGCGGCCGAGGAGGTTTCCGAGTCTGGCCGGCACCGCGGTTCCGCTGAGGGTGACTACACCTCGGTGCATTCCCTCAAGGACAGGATCGAATCGGAGAATAACGGCTCCAGCGACGACGAGCCGGGCAGCAGCCGCGGCGCCGGCGACGGCAGTAGTGGCGACGACAGCGGC
>JAGQTR010000295.1:0-1906 GCA_020438915.1 Mycobacterium sp. | reverse complement strand
CCCACGGGGTGGAGTAGCCGAGGAAAAGTCGCTCACCGCCGATCACTTACGGCGCGCGGCCGCCAGACGGAGTGCGGGCAGCAGCAGCGCCCGCGGAGTGAACCGCCCGCCGAGTCCGGCGAGCTTGGGTGCGAGCCCGGGAACGACCATGCGTTTTCCGACCAGCATGGCCGAGACGCCCGCCTCGGCGACGTCCTCCGCGGACATTTGCGCCGACCCGCCGGGTACCTCTTCGCCCGCCACCTCCCACCATTCGGTGGGTACCGGCCCCGGGCACAGCGCAGTACATGACACCCCGCTGCCGCGCAATCCCTCGTGGACGGCCTCGGAAAATGTCTGAACGTACGCCTTGGTCGCCGAGTACACCGCCGCGGTCGGAAGGGGCTGGAAACCGGCGATCGATCCGATGTTGAGTACTGCACCCGAGCCGCGGGTGATCATGGGAGGCAAGGCCGCATGGGTGAGTTCAGTCAGCGCAAGGACATTGACGATCACCTGATCCCGCTCGCGGGCCCACGGAAGCGACTGAAACGGGCCATTGGTGCCGAAGCCTGCGCTGTTGACCAGGCCGGCGATCGGCCGGCCGCTCAACCTGTCGAGGAGCTCCCCGCGAGCTTCGCTGTCAGCGAGGTCAAGCGGCACAACGTCCACAGCGATGGCGTGAGCGCGACGTAATTCGTCGGCGAGATCGTCGAGGCGACCGCGCCGCCGCGCCACCAGCGTCAGCGGGTAGCCGCGCCGCGCGAGCCCCCGGGCGATCGCGAGTCCGATACCCGAGGAAGCGCCGGTGACGACGACCGGGGCGTCCGCGCTGGGCGCAGCAAGGCTCATGAGGGCCGATAGTACGAGACCGCCGTATACCCTGATCGCGATGCTTGAGGTTATCGACAAGGGCGCGGTGAGTGAATCCCACCCTGCCCCATTGTTGTTCGTCCACGGCGCATGGCACGCCGCCTGGTGTTGGGATGAACACTTCTTGGACTTCTTCGCCGCCCGTGGATACCGGGCCGTTGCGGTCAGCCTGCGTGGCCACGGCGGGAGCCCCACCGGGAAGAGACTGCGTGACCTGTCGTTCGCCGACTTCGGCGCCGACGTCACCACCGCCGCCGACCAACTGCCGACCCCCCCGATCGTCGTCGGACATTCGATGGGCGGGGCACTGGTACAGCGGTACCTGGAGTCACGAGAAGCGCCGGCCGGCATACTCATGGCCTCGATGCCGCCGCAGGGCTATCTAAAATCCGGGTTGCGCTGGATCAGGCGCCACCCGTGGCACTTCGCGAAACTGACGGCGACCGGGAAATCGCTACCCTATGTGAGCACCCCAGAACTGGCGCGGGAGCGGTTCTTCTGCGCACACACCCCCGATTCCGTCGTGGTGCGCTACGCCGCCCGGTTGCAGGAGGAAAGCGCGCGCGCCGGCCTGGATGGCCTGGTCAGACTGCCGCGCCCGGCGCGGGTGCAGACTCCACTCCTCGTTCTCGGGGCACGGGATGACGGCGCGGTCACCCAGGGCGAAGTGCGCGCGACCGCGCGCGCCTACGGCACCACGGCCGAATTCTTCCCACAGATGGGACACAACATGATGCTGGAGCCGGGGTGGCAGACGGTCGCGGAACGCGTCGACACCTGGTTGCAGACTCGCGGGCTATGACCAAGGTGAATGAGACCACGGTGAATGAGACCACCGTGAATGAATAGCCAGGCCCGTGCTCGCACCGTCCTCAGCAAATGTTGCGAATCGATGTACCGCACACGGGGCTAGCCCGCCTGACCGGACCGCGCGGCCCCGGAGACGTTACGGCGGCACGAAGCGCGCTTCCGCGGCGTCGCGCAGCCAGGCAGCACCGGTCGGCTCGGCGATCCGACAGCCGGTGGCGCGATGGGCATGCCACCGGCCATTTCC
>JAGQTR010000294.1:3736-14361 GCA_020438915.1 Mycobacterium sp. | reverse complement strand
GAGCAAACATGGCAGACGATGCTGCTACCCCCGACGGGGAATTGACAGAGCAGACCTCGGAACCAAATCCCAAAGCCGACGCGGCCGACGCGGCCGTCGTCGAACCGGAGTCTGGCGCCGCAGAACCGACTGATGACGACGTGACGGCGGTTGCCGATACGGACGCCGAGGTCGAGGAGGCCGAGGCCGAGGACTACGACGAAGAGGCGGCTGAGGCTGGGGTGACGGCCAAGCCCCCGCGGACCCCGATGTCGCATGTCAAGGTCGCGCTCATCGCGGGCCTGGTCGGGGTGCTGGCGTTGGCGGGGCTGACCGGTTGGCTGGGATTCCGCGCCTACCAGTCGAGCCAGGCCGAGGCGGAGCGCAACCTCTACCTGCAGGTCGGGCGGCAGGGTGCGCTGAACCTGACAACCATCGGCTACGAGAACGCCGAGGCCGATGTCCAGCGCATACTCGATTCGGCTACCGGGACCTTTTACGACGACTTCCAGCAGCGTGCGCAGCCGTTCGTGGAAGTCGTCAAGCAGGCGCAGTCGACGTCGGTCGGGACCATCGCCGAGGCAGGACTGGAGTCCGAAGGCGACAACGAGGCCCAGGTGCTCGTGGCGGTCAACGTAAAGACGTCGAACGCCGGCGCACCCGATCAGCAGCCACGGGCGTGGCGGATGCGGATCTCGGTGCAGAAGATCGGTGACGAAGCCAAGGTGTCCAATGTGGAGTTCGTTCCGTGAGCAAAGACAATAAAGACGACAAGGCGAGTTCGATCCTGGAGGACGACACGGCTGTGGGTGCTAAGACCGAGGTCGACGAAGCCACCGAAGTCGAGGAGACCGAAGCGGCCGGCGCCGAGGCAGACTCCGATGACGAGTCCACCGACGAAGCCGACGCCGATGCTGACGGCGGCGAGACAGACGCCGCTGACACCGATGCCGGCGAGGCCGGGTCGGACACGCCGAAGCGGCGGATCCAGTGGCCGCGCGTCGTCGCATTCGGCCTGCTGCCGGCGTTGGCTTTGCTGCTCGCGCTGGGTGCCGGCTACCTCAAGTGGCTCGACAACTCGGTCCGCAACAGTGACGTTGCGGCCGCAACCTCTGTGCAGGCCGCCAAAGACACCACCATCGCGCTGCTGTCCTACCAGCCGGACACCGTCGAACAGCAGCTCGGGGCGGCGCGGGACCTGCTGACCGGGGAGTTTCGCGAGTCCTACACCGCGTTGACGAACGACGTGGTGATCCCCGGTGCGAAGGAGAAGCAGATCGCCGCGGTCGCCTCGGTGCCGGCCGCGGCCTCGGTATCGGCGACCCCATCGGAAGCTGTCGTGCTGGTTTTCGTCAACCAGACAGTCAGCGTGGGCCAGGACCCCCCGACCGACACCGCGTCAAGTGTCCGGGTCACGCTGGAAAAGGTCGGCGACCGCTGGTTGATCTCGAAGTTCGACCCGGTATAACGGGCGATCACGGCAGGTGCCGCCCGTGGTGGTTGGCGCCGGCCGCGACAGCGGGGCTCCGGTGCGGGTGCACCATCCGGTCGATCACCCGATGACCAGCAACGCAATTCGCGGACAAGTCGATGGCAAGTGCGGGCGTGCACTCTGGGTTCGTCAATCCTGAACCACACGAGGAGCACATGATGAGTACCGAGCCCGGCTTTCAGCTCACCACCCCCCATCTTCCCGACGTGCTCGGGATGAAGATCGCGCATCGGGTCATGCTGCGCGATCTCGACCGCACGACGGGTATAGCCGCGGCCATCGCCGACGGCGACGTCCCCTCGACGTCGCGTCGGGTGCGTGCACTGGTGCGGTATCTGGAGCTGATGGCGGAGTCCATTCACCATCACCACGTCGCCGAGGACGACATCCTCTGGCCGGTGATCGAACTCCGCGCGGGCACTGCGATCGACCTGACCGCGCTGACTGAGGACCACCGGGCGCTCGATCCCAAGCTCGACGACCTCCAGGCCGCGGTCGGACGGTTCGGTGTGGAGCCGTCCCGGTCCACCGCGGCGGTCATGGCGAAGCGACTGGCCGAGGTGCGAGACATGTTGGTGGAGCACATAGCCGAAGAGGAGCACCAAACCTTTCCGGTGATCCAGCGCTATCTCTCCACCTCCGACTGGCAGGACGTGGAAAATCGAATCCGTAAAGCGGGTGCTCGAATGACGTTCGAGCTTCCCCGGATAGCAGATGTGGCCACAGCGGCCGAGCTGGCCAGACTCAAGGACGAGGCCGGCCCCATGATTGCGGTCCTGCTGTGTGCGGTCAGGCCGCGGTACCGCCGGATGGAGAAGGCGATCTGGGGGTGACTTCGATGCCGGCGAGATGGGCGGCGACCACGTTCCGAACGGTGTCGGCATCGTCACGGTGCCCGAGGGCGTCGTCGGGGTGGCCGAGAGCGTCGGCCAGCAGTGCCAGCGCGTCATCGACAGTGCCGAAAACTACTGAGCCCGAGTCGATCCCGGCGACCCGGCCCGCCCACGGGAGCAGCTCGGTGTACGCGCTCGCGCATGCGTCGAGGTCGCCGATGCCGATCGCGGCGCGCGCGTACAGTGCCATCCGGGCAAGCCAGTAGTAGTTGCGGCGCACTGGGGTCCGGGCTTCCCAGCGTGCGCGGGCCTCCGCGGTACGGCCGGCGTCGAGCAGGCACAGCACCAGCGCCTCGCACATTGCGTCCGGGTGAACGTCGTGCAGGGCGACCATGACATCGGCCAGGCTGGACAGATCGTCGCGAGCGAACGCCAGGACTAGCTGGAACACGATGGCAGCCTCGGCGGCGCCGCTCATCCCGGCCTCGGCCATCTGCCGCGCGAGTCGTCGGTATTCGACCTGAGCATCCTCCAATCGTCCGGCCAGCACATACCGCACCGCCCGATACACCTCGAGGACCCGGATGAGTGCGGCAAGCTGTCCGCTGGTGGAATGTTGCACCGCCAGGTCGGCCTGGCGGACGGCTTCGGTGAGATCCGTGGATGCCGAGGCGCACAGGAACAGCAACCAGTGCGCCAGTGCCTGGTAGCCGAGAAGTCCGTGCGCCCGTGATATCGACAGCAATTCTTGGGCGAGGATTTCCCGCTCATCGGCGAGGTCAGGTCCCAGAGCCAGGTACACCCGGGCGTTCAGGGCGGCGCACAACGCGAGGGGATCGCCGCTTCGGCGCGCCGTCGTGATGGCCTGCTCGGACCAGTCGATAACCTCGGCCATGCCCGCCGCAGCCGCGCTGTTCTCGGTTTCGAAGATCAGCGCGACCAGCAGCCACACCCGGATGACGGGGTCGGCATCGGGGAAGGCGGCGAGCGCCCGGCGCAGCGGCTGCTCGATCTCGGTGCCATCGGCACTGAGACTGCTGACCGTCCATGAAATCGGCGCACGGTATGCGGTGAGCGCGTCGAGCAGAAGGTCATCGTCACCCGCGGCGGTAGCCAGTTCCACCGCGCGCGACCGGGCCGGTCGGGCGTGCGCGGCGGCTCCCGACTGTGCCGCCGCGCGCGTCACCTGGATGAGCATCCGGACCTGCTCGGCGACCGGAACAGGTTCCGGGGCCAAATCACTCATCCGTACCGCTTGGTCGGCGAGACGCATGGCCTCTGCGGGCGCATTGAGTTCCATTGCCCGCTCGGCGGCCGCCGAGGCCAGCCGCGCAGCGTCGGCAGCCGTTGGCGGCGTGGCCGCCGCGACAGCATGGTGGGCCAGCGAGGCGATGTCGGGACGTGGGCGCGTCTGCAGGTCGTTCAGCGCCGAGGCGTGCCAGCGAGCCCGGCGCAGCGCCGGGGTGTCTTCGTAGAGGGTGTCGCGCACCAGGGCGTGGGTGAAACGCACTTTGCCTGGACCCGGCTCATCGAGTAGGCCGGCCAGAACGGCGGCCTCGAGTCCGTCGAGCAGCTCGTCCTCGTCGCGGTGGGCAACGCGCACAAGCAGGTCGACCTCGAGTTCGCGGCCGAGTACCGCGGCCTGCGCAAGTAGCGTGCGCGCCGGTCCCGGTAGTCGGGATAGCCGGCGGCGCAACACATCCCGAACGCCAGCGGGTACCAACGTCGCGGCGGCCGCCCGGCCCTCGGATGCCAACAATCGGGTGAGTTCGGTGACGAACAACGGATTACCGCCGGTCCGCTGGATCAACCAGTCGAGCACTTCGGGGTCATCTTCGAAACCGTTGCCGGGCGCGTGTTCCCGGACCAGGGACGCGACGCCCTCGGGGGTGAGTCCGTCGAGTTGCAGACGGCGCGCGGTCACCGATGCCAGCGCGGCCCAGGTGGCGATGAGGTCGGACCCGGTCTCGTCGCTGCGGTGGGCTGCCAGCACCAGGACGGGACGGTCGTGCAGGTGGTGTGCCAGACTGCGCAGCACTTGCAGAGTGGCGCCGTCGGCGCGGTGTAGATCGTCGAGCACCACGAGCAGTGGGCCGGCGTTGGTCTCCTGCCGCAGCCGGTCGGCGACCGCGACGGCAAGAGCAAAAGCTGAGCCGAAGGATGCAGCGGTGTCACCAAAGGACTGCAACACCTCAATCCACGCCCAGCCCGGGGGAGCGCCGTCGACCTCGGGGCAACGTCCCTGAGCGATCGACCAGCCGCGCTCGGCCAGCCGATCGGCGACGGTGCCCGCGAGTGTCGTCTTGCCGCCGCCAGCTTCCGCGCCGACCCATACCGTGCGCAGCCCGTGGGTGGCTACGGTGTCGGCGACGGCATCGATATGTTCGAGCTCTACCGCTCGGCCGACGATGGTTGCGCGGCGGCCGTCGCCCAGATAAGGCGCCCGGCCCTGCCGCGGGCCGTGGGCGGGCTCGGCGTCTGACGGTGCCGACGCGGCTGCCGGGGCAGCGCAGTGTAGGAGTTTCTCGGACTGGGCCAGGATGTCGGTTTCCAGCCTCCGCAGCACGGGGCTGGGGTCGATCCCGAGCTCGTCCACCAACCGAGTGCGGGCGGCGCGCAGATGTTCCAGGGCCTCGCGCTGGCGTCCCGACCGGTAGAGCGCCAGCGCCAGTAATCGCACGGCCTCTTCGCGGAGCGGGTCCTCGGCGAGGTGCATTTCCAGTTCTGGGATCAGCGCAGCGCCCGCCCCGAGGTTCAGCAAGATGGCCGCGTGTTGTTCCACCGCCAATGCGCGCAATCCCTGCAGGCGCGTGACTTCGGGTGCCGCCCATTCGGAGTCCGCGAACTGGGGAAGTACCGGTCCGGTCCAGCAGTCCAGCGCAGCGCGCAGCAAGCCGGCACGCTCAGCCGGATCCGATTCTGCGCCTGCTTCTTTGAGCAGTGCTTGAAACTGCCAGGCGTCTACCGCCTGCACGGGGAGTCGCAGCGCGTATCCCGGCGGCGAGCTGATCAGCACCTCGGGCCTGGCGCGCCGGGCGCGTTGCGGTTCCAGCGCCCGGCGGAGGTGAGATATGTGCACCTGGAGGCTGCCCAGCGCTTTCGGTGGCGGTTCGTTGACCCAAATGTCGTTGATGATCCGATCGGTAGACACGACTTGACCGTCGGCCAGCACCAGGCGGGCCAGTACGGCGCGCGGCCGCGGGCCGCCGGGATCGACGAGTTCGCCGGCCACCCGCAACGTCAGCGGTCCGAAGACGCCGATCCGAATCTCGCTCATCGCCGAGAGGATAAGCCCTGCGAACCGGGCCCGGCTAAGGTGGTGAGAATGATCCAGCGGCGACTCGCCGCGGTCGACGCGCAGACCTATTGGATGTCGGCGGCGATCCCCAGCGACCAGTTTCTGCTGTACGCGTTCGAGGGCGGCTCGGTCACCGTCGATGCAGCGCTGCGCGAGATTCGCCGCAGGGCTGCGGTCTGCGCCGAGCTCACACTGCGCATCGTCGAGACTCAGTTCTGGACTTACCCGGTATGGATGCCGCGCGAAGTCGGTCCGGACCAGTTCGTGGTCCACGACCCGGACGGGGGTACCTGGGCGGGGTGCCTGGCGGCGGTGACGGCACTGGCCCAGAAGCAGCTCGACCCACGAGTGATGACCTGGCGGCTACACGTATTCCCCGCCGTCGAAGGTGTGCCCGGGGCAGGTCGCTGCGCGACGGTGGCGGTGATGCAGATCTGTCACGCGCTCGGCGACGGCGTTCGATCTTCGGCACTGGCGGGCCGGCTTTTCGGACGTGCCGGTGGGGTGCCTGCCGTGGCGGTACCGCGGTACCACGCGGCCGGCTTTGTCCGACAAGTATTCTCGGCGGGACACACCCACCGTAGGTTGGTCCGCGAGACCGCCGCCGGGCTGGTTCCCCCCGGGGCGGAGCCGTGCCCGGTGCTGTCGATCAACCAACGCCCGTCCGGTCCTCGTCAGGTCCGGATGGTGATCTGCGAGCGTGGGCAGCTGCCGGGCCCGACCATAACCGTGGGTGTGCTGGCCGCGGTGTCTACGGCGCTGTCCGGGCACCTACGTGAACTCGGAGACGACCCCGCTCGGCTGGGGGCCGAGATTCCGATGGCGAAATCCGGCCCGAGACTGGCGCACAACCACTTCAGCAATGTCGGGGTGGGACTGTACCCGTCTACCGAGTTTGGGCTCCGGGCTCGCCGGATCGCTGCGGACCTTTATCGATGCCGGCGCCGCGCCGCCCATCCGGCGATGCGGGCGCAGGAAATGGCTTTCGCCGCGATGCCTGCGGGTCTACTCCGTTGGGGGGTAGCGCAATTCGACCCCGACGTCCGGTCGCCCACGGTCACCGGCAATACCGTGGTCTCCAGCGTCAACCGTGGCGCCAAAGACCTGCGGTTCGGCGCCGGTTCCGTGCTGTTTACCGCGGGCTTCCCGGGCCTGTCACCGATGATGGGTGTGACGCACGGCGTGCACGGCATCGGCGGCACGATTGCGGTCAGCGTGCACGCGGCCGAGTCGGCGATCGGCGACTTCGGGGCCTACCTGGCCCGGTTGGAACAGGCGCTCAGGCAGCCGGAGCGGGTTCGCCGACTGCCGCCTCCATCTCGGTGAACTCGCCTTCGATATCGTCGTTCTCGCGCTTGGTGAACAGAGATACGACGATCGCCGCGGCAGCGCACGCGACGAAGCCGGGAACGATCTCGTACATCACGTCGGACAGCGAGTCGACTTGACCCCACACACCGACCACCACGGCCCCGGTGATCATGCCGGCGATCGCACCGGCGGTGGTGAGCTTGCGCCAGAACAGCGACAAGATGATCAGCGGTCCGAATGCCGCACCGAAGCCCGCCCAGGCGAAGCCAACCAGGTCGAGAATCGTGTCACTCGGGTCCAGGGCCAGGACGATCGCCACCACCGCGACCGTCAACACACCGAGCCGTCCATAGTTGACCAGCTTCTTCGGGCTGGTTTCCCGACCGAACGCGCGATAGATGTCCTCGACCAGGGCCGAGGAGCAGACGATCAACTGCGATGAGATCGTCGACATGACTGCGGCGAGGACGGCCGCCAGCACGATTCCGGCGATGAACGGGTGGAACATGACCTGGGCCAACTGCAGGAATACGGTCTCGGCGTTGTCGAGGGTTTCGCCGCGTTCGTAGAAGTAGGCAAACCCGGCGAATCCGGTGGCGATGGCGCCCAGGGAGCTGAGCACCATCCAGCTGATACCGATCCGGCGACCGGCTTTTGCGTCGGCCGGCGTCCGCAATGCCATGAACCGAACGATGATGTGGGGCTGACCGAAATAGCCGAGCCCCCATGCCGCAGCGGACAGGATGGCCATGACGCTGCCGCCGAAGAACAGCGAGGTGCGGTGGATTTCGTTCCCGGGGTCGGCGAGGTTTTGAGCTGCATCGGCGGCCTGGACCGCGTTGATCACTTCACCCGGACCGCCGACGGCGATCATCGTGACGATGGGAACCGCGATGAGGGTGGCGAACATCAACAGTCCCTGTGCGACGTCGGTCAGGGTTGCTCCGAGGAAGCCACCGAAAAGGGTGTAGCTGAGGGTGATCCCGGCGACGAGCAGCATTCCCACCAAGTACGAGGAGCCGAAGGTAGCTTCGAAGAACACCCCGCCCGCGACCATTCCCGACGAAACGTAGAAAGTGAAGAACACCAAAATGATTGTGCCGGCGGTGATCCGAAGAACGTGGGAGTGATCGCGCAGCCGGTTCTCGAAAAAGCTGGGCACGGTGATCGAGTTGTTGGCGATCTCGGTGTAGGCCCGCAGTCGCGGGGCGACGAAGCGCCAGTTGAGATATGCGCCGATCACCAAGCCGATGACGATCCACGCCTCCCCGATGCCAGTCGCATAGATGGCGCCGGGCACCCCGAGTAGCAACCAGCCCGACATGTCGGATGCCCCCGCGGACAACGCCGCAACACCGGGGGTGAGTTTTCGGCCCGCGAGCATGTAATCTTCCAGATCGCTGGTCTGGCGGTAGGCGTAGTAACCGATCCCGACCATCACCGCGAAGTACAGCCCGATGGCCAGCAGCTGAAACGTAGAGTCGCTCATATCGGTGTCCTCGATCCCTAGGGGCGGTGTGTCACGGCGTCGATTTTCCGGCTTGCCTCGGGGAATCGAATTGGCACATCAACTACAGACTGTATGAGAAATCCAGCTGCGCTTTGCCCTATCGGGAAAGGTTCTCGTCGGCCGGTGTGCTGCCCGGCGCGGGTGGCGAAACACCGCGTGGCCTAGATTTCGTTCATGACTGCCTACGGCTGTGCTTTCGATGTCGGCGTGCTCATCCTGCGGCTCGTACTCGGTCTGACCATGGCTGCCCATGGCTACAACAAGTTCTTCGGCAACGGTGGGCTGGCCGGCACTGCGGGTTGGTTCGACAGCATGGGGATGAAGCCGGGCATGTTCCACGCGCGCGTGGCCGCCGGCACCGAGATGGCCGCCGGCCTCGGTCTGGCGGTCGGCCTGCTCACCCCGGTGCCCGCGGCGGGGTTCGTCGCGCTGATGCTGGTTGCGGGCTGGACAGTGCACCGGCCCAACGGGTTTTTCATCGTCAAACAGGGCTGGGAGTACAACCTGGTGCTGGCGGTTGCCGCGGTGGCCGTGGCGACCATCGGCGCCGGCAGGCTGAGCGTGGACTACGCGCTGTTCTCGGGTACCGGCTTCGCTGCACTGCTGCACGGTTGGTGGGGGCTGGTCATCGCCACCGCGCTCGGGCTCGCCGGGGGTATCGGTCAGCTCGTCATCTTCTACCGGCCTCCGGCCGAGACCGGCACCCAGTGAGCCTCAAGAGTGTGCGGTCTCATTCGCGCGCGGCGGTGTGTCGCGGATGAAACGGCACAATGGGCGCAGCGAGAATTGAGCCATGGGGTTTCTCAAGCAGGACGCGCCGGTCGTCGACTACGAGCAATGGCGTAAGGGCACCCGCGCCGAGCGCATCATTCCGATGGCCCGGCACTGGGCCGAGGTCGGATTCGGTACGCCGATCGTTTTACACCTGTTCTACGTGGTGAAGATCCTGCTGTACGTCCTCACCGCGTGGCTGATCGTGCTGACCACCGACGGCATCGGGGGCTTCACCGACGTCACGTCCTGGTACCACGAGCCGATCGTGTACCAGAAGGTCGTGTTCTTCACCATGTTGTTCGAGGTCGTCGGGCTCGGCTGCGGCTTCGGCCCGCTGAACAACCGGTTCTTCCCGCCGATGGGATCGATCCTGTACTGGCTGCGGCCCGGCACGATCCGGTTGCCGCCGTGGCCAACTCGGGTGCCGCTGACCGGCGGTGACGCCCGCACCCCGTTCGATGTGCTGCTCTACGGCGCACTCCTGGTGATGCTTATGATCGCGCTGTTCTCCGACGGCACCGGTCCCATCCCCGAGCTCGGCTCCGAGGTGGGCGTGCTCCCGGTGTGGCAGACGGCAACGATCCTGGCGCTGCTCGCGATGGCCGGCCTGCGGGACAAAGTGATCTTCCTCGCCGCCCGCGGGGAGGTCTACGGTGCGCTGGCGGTGTGCTTCCTGCTCAGCGGCGCCGACATCGTCATCGCTGCCAAACTGGTCTGCCTGGTCATCTGGATGGGGGCGGCAACCTCGAAGCTCAACAAGCACTTTCCGTTCGTGATCTCCACCATGATGAGCAACAATCCGGTGTTCCGGCCGCGGTGGATCAAGCGCCGCTTCTTCGAGCATTTCCCCGACGATTTGCGGCCGGGACGGGCGTCGCGGTGGCTGGCGCACGTCTCCACCGCCATCGAGATGCTGGTGCCCCTGGTGCTGTTCTTTTCTCACGGCGGCTGGCCCACCACGATCGCGGCATTGGTGATGCTGTGCTTCCACTTCGGCATCCTGTCGTCGATTCCGATGGGCGTGCCCCTGGAGTGGAACGTCTTCATGATGTTCAGCGTGCTGGCACTGTTCGTCGGCCACGCCGGCATCGGACTGGCAGACCTGCAGAGCCCCTGGCCGATCGTGCTTTTCGCGCTTGTCGCCGGCACCGTCGTGCTGGGAAACCTGTTCCCGCGCAAGGTGTCTTTCCTGCCGGGGATGCGGTATTACGCGGGGAACTGGGACACCTCACTGTGGTGTGTCAAGCCGTCAGCGGAGGCCAAGATCGCTGACGGGATCGTCGCGATCGCGAGCATGCCCGCCGCCCAGATGGAGAAGTTCTACGGCAGCCGGGAAACCGCCGAGATGTATCAGTACATGGGGTACGCCTTTCGATCGTTCAACACCCACGGTCGGGCCATGTTCACCCTCGCGCACCGGGCGATGGC
>JAGQTR010000294.1:0-3621 GCA_020438915.1 Mycobacterium sp. | reverse complement strand
CGAGCAGCTGATCGCCGCGCTGCAGAAGCGTTGCCACTTCGAACCCGGCGAGGTGCGGGTGTTGCTCCTGGACGCTCAGCCCATTCACCGGCAACGCCAGCAGTACCGGCTGGTCGACGCCGCCACCGGCGAGTTCGAGCGCGGCTACATCCTGGTTGCCGACATGGTCACTCGCCAGCCCTGGGATGACACGGTGCCGGTGCACGTGACTTGGCGCAAGGACGGTGCCGAGGCCGACTGACGGTGCATCTCAGCCCATCACGTCGCGGACCCGAACGCTCTCCAAACCGGTCAGCAACAACTCCCGTGAGGTGTCGAGGTGCCTGCGCCAGTGTGCTTCTGCGCCTTCGGCATCGCCGGCGCGCAGGAACTGCATGAGCTTGCGGTAGGAGCGCATCAGCTTGTCGTAGTCGCCCTTGGACACCGGTCCCCGCTCGTTGACCACGAATGCGGTATGGCTGACGGTGAGTTCGTGGAGCATGCCGGCCACGATGCTCAGCGTCGCGTTCCCCGACAGTTGCACCACCCGAAGGTGGAACGCCCCGGTGGTCTCGGCCAGCCGACTCGATTGCCATCCGTCGGCGATGAGCTCCTGCAGCAGCTGGTCGAGCTCGTCGAAAGCCTCCGTCGATCCTGATTCGGCGAGCAATCGGGCGGCCATCGGCTCGATGCCGGCCTTCGCGGTCAGCAGGTCGGCGATCGTCGCGCCGGACAACTCGAGTAGCAGACCCGCCGGGCGGGCGACCACTTCCGGGCCGGGCACCCGTACGCGGGCGCCGGTGCGCGAACCGCGGCGCACCTCGACGATGCGTTCGGACTCCAGGACGCGCACCGCTTCCCGCAACGTGGGCCGGCTGACCCCGAAGTGGGCCATGAGCTCGGCCTCGTTGGGCAGGAAGTCGCCGTCGGTGAGTTGCCCGTCGACCACCATCCGGCGCAGCGTGCCCGCGACGAGTTCGGCGGTCTTGGGGGAGCGGACGGCGGTGCGCGAGGCGATCGAGTTCGACCCGATCATCGGCGCCAGCGGTGTGTCTCGCGCCACGACACCTCCTCGACGGTCGGCCCGATGCGGGGCGCAGCTGTGCAACTCAGTAAACCATGTTGGGACACGGGTGACGGATCGAATTGTATCGACGCAGCTCAACGTGGCTGCTCGACTGGCATGGCAAGGTAGCGGCCATGCCAGAGGAGTTGACCGCCGAGGACGCCGCCGCGCGGCTGGGGACCGACGACACACTCGGAATGACGCTGGGGCCCGGCCAGCCGCCCGCGTTTCTGCGCGCGCTCGGTGAGCGCGCGGACTGGACCGATCTGCGGGTGTACGGCGCGCTGCTCGCGGTCGGCACCGACCTGTTCTCCAGACCCGGCGTGCATTACCTGTCCGGGTTCTTCGGCCCACTGGAGCGCGCACTGCGCGACAGCGGGGCGAATATCGAGTTCACGCCCGCGGATTTCCGGCGCTTCGGGCCGCTGCTCGAACGGCAGGCGCCGCGCGTGCTGACGACCGTAGCGACGCCGCCGGATGCCGACGGGTGGTGCTCGCTGTCGCTGCATGCAGGCGGCACGGTCACCGAATTACACCGCGCGGGTGCCGATTCCGACCGGGTGCTCGTGGTCGAAGTGTCCGACGCCTACCCGCGCACGTTCGGGCTCGGTGAACAGCACCGCCACCGGTTGCACGTCGACGAGATCGACATTCTGGTGCGTTCGGCGGAGGAGCCGGTGGCGCTTCCCGGCGGGGACGGACCACCCAGCGACGTCGATCGGGCGATCGCCGGGCACGCCGTGGACTTCATTGGCGCCGGTTCGACGCTGCAGACCGGGATCGGTTCCATCCCCAACCAGATCGCGACGCTGCTCGCCGAGGGTGACGACGGCGACTACGGGTTACACAGCGAGATGTTCACCGACGGCTGTATGAAGCTTCATCGGGCCGGCAAGGTCAGCAATGCCGGCAAGGGTCAGTACGAGGGTCAGAGCGTGACGACGTTCGCGTTCGGTTCGCGGGAGCTTTACCAATGGCTGGACGGCAATCGAGACGTCGCATTCCTGCCCGTCGAGGTCGTCAATTCGCCGGAGGTCATCGCTGCCAACCGCAACATGATCTCGATCAACGGCGCGCTCGCGGTCGACATCCACGGCCAGGTCGTGGCCGACACGATCAACGGCGACCAGTTCAGCGGCATCGGCGGAGCCGAGGACTTCGTGGCAGGTGCCGGTCTGCAACTGTCCGACCGCTCGCTGATCTGCTTGCCGTCGACCTACGAGAAGGACGGTGAACTGCAGTCGCGGATCGTGGGGTGGTTCGGGCCGGGGGCGGTGGTCACAACGCCGCGGCACCAGACCGATGTGATCGTCACCGAGTACGGCGCCGCAGAGCTGGAAGGCCTGACCGTGCAGGAGCGCGGTCAGGCGCTGGCGGCGATCGCGCATCCCAGGTTTCGGGACGAGCTGTCGGCGGCGGCCGAACGTGCCGCGAAGGGACGGTCGCCGGTCGCCTGAGGTTCGGTGAGCCGCGAGTCCGATGCTGCCAGGGAGTAGGTTGACCTAGTAAACCTTGTTCGTTTACGTTCGAGGGACCCATCTCGTGAAGGAGTACTTCCATGCCCGAAGCAGTGATCGTCGAAGCTGTCCGCTCACCGGTCGGTAAACGCAACGGCGGACTGTCCGGTGTGCACCCGGGCGAACTCTCGGCGCAGGTGCTCAATGGTCTGGTCGAGCGCGCCGGTGTCGACCCCGGGCTCGTCGACGACGTCATCTGGGGCTGCGTCATGCAGGCCGGGGAGCAGGCACTCGACATCGCCCGCACCGCGGTGCTCGCGGCCGGGTGGCCGGAATCGGTGCCCGGAGTCACGGTCGACCGGCAGTGCGGATCCAGCCAGCAGTCGGTGCATTTCGCCGCCGCGGGTGTGGTCGCCGGCCACTATGACGTGGTGGTCGCCGGCGGTGTGGAATCCATGTCGCGCACGCCGATGGGCGCGTCGCTGGCCAATGGCGGTCATCCCTACCCGGAGGCATTCCGCACTCGCTACAGCAAGACCCCCAACCAGGGCATCGGTGCCGAGATGATCGCCGAGCAGTGGGGGCTGAGCCGCACCGACCTGGACCAATTTTCCCTCGGGTCGCACCAAAAGGCCGCGGCCGCTCAGGACTGCGGTGCCTTCGACGACCAGATCGTGGCCATCAGGACCACCGACGGGGCCCAGGACGCCGTCGTGTCCAAGGACGAGGGGATCCGCCGCGGCGGCACCATCGAGTCGATGGCCGGCATCAAGACCGCCTTCAAGGAGGACGGCGTGATTCACGCGGGCAACAGCTCGCAGATCTCTGACGGTTCGGCGGCGCTGTTGTTCATGTCGGCTGAGAAGGCGAAGTCGCTGGGGCTCACGCCGCTTGCAAAGGTGCACACCGCGGTGCTCGCCGCCGCCGACCCGGTGATCATGTTGACCGCGCCGATCCCGGCCACGCAGAAGGCGCTGCAGCGCTCCGGGCTCTCGCTGGATGAAATCGGGGTGTTCGAGGTCAACGAGGCCTTCGCCCCGGTTCCCTTGGCCTGGCTGAAGGACATCGGTGCTGACGAGAACAAGCTCAACCCCAACGGTGGCGCGATCGCGCTGGGCC
>JAGQTR010000293.1 GCA_020438915.1 Mycobacterium sp. | reverse complement strand
CCGCCGTAATAGCCGTTGCCGGTGTTGATCGACCAGTTGCCACCCGACTCACAGGCAGCAACCGCGTCCCAGTTGACGCTGTCCGCATTCGCGGTGCCGGCTGCCATAGCGGTGACGGCAGCCATCGGTGCGACTGCAAGCGCCCCGGCAGCGGTGGCCAGACCAATCGTCTTGCGGAGATTCTTCAACTTCGATCCTTTCGCCAAGCGCGCGCCATCACCGCCCGCGCAGGTCATGCACGGACTTGATGCCTGAATTCAGGCCGATGGTTTGGGTCGCGCCGTCTCGGTCGGGCACGACAGGGCAGGCGTTCGATCGCCTAGCCGGGGCTGGGACCCGACGGCCGCCGGAGGCGATCCGCCTCTCGCAGCCCCCACACACACGCAGGTTCGTGGTTTTGAATTGTTTGCTCCATATGAAGCTCTTTCGGACGGTACAAAGCGATTCCCGCGATGTCATATCGGTGAAGAACGTGTCGCAAACAGATCACGGAACAATCACGCTGGTGGTTCGCGATAGTCAATGCAGGTCAGTAGCCGGTTTTGTGCAGAACCGAAAACAGGGACAGTCCCACCCCAGCGTGAGCCAAATCACCGACATTTTGTGACCTGGGACACCGGAATGCGATATCGAATTTCACGCGCCACCGCACGGCATATCGACAGCCAAGATCGGCCGTTGGCCTGGGCGTCTGCGCCGACGCGGGGCTAGCCGCACCACGGCTAGCTGGACGGAGGCTAGCTGCACCAAATAGCCAGCGGCCCAATGGGAAGCTGCCACTGCGCTCCGGCCGCGCGGGTGCTGCCGCCTTCTGACAAAGCCGCTGACGGCCCCACCAGAAACCGCCGAGATCCAAAAACGATCGAGCCGAGATATCTTCGCGCTTCCCATCAGTGAACACTCTTGCGCTGCAACGTTTTTCAGGTGGGGCTAGATCGCCGAATGTCCGGAATGCTTGGATGGCCGTCACTCATCACGAGGATAGCCGTGCTTAATCCCGTGTGCCGAATAAAGCGATAGGTTTACAATTTCAAAGCCACAATTTAATTGAATTTGCTAGATCAATCGTGGAGGAGCCACAGACTCCAGATCGGCCACCGTGTTGACGTTGACCAATGCCGCCTGTTCGGGCATTACGATCCGCTGAGTGTCCACTGAATTCACCAGTGCACGCATACTTCGCTGCCCGGCTTCCACAAGTCCGGCGATGGTGGTGAACAGCTCAGTGCGGTAGATGCCGGCCAGATAGTGATCGCGGCCGTCCCAGGGCAAGACGACGTCGGCGCCCAGCCGTTCGGCGGGTCCGGCCAGGGTGTCGATCAGCTCGACCGTCAACTCCGGCATATCCACGGCGCAGACGAACGCATGCTCGATCCCGGATTCCGCGGCCGCCCGCAACCCACGGCCGGTAGCGAGAAGGGGGCCCACGCCGCGAACCTCGTCCCGAAGGATGGCTGCGGGTAACTCCGGTAGGGCCTGACCGGGAGCTGCGATGACGTACACCGACTCGCAGCGGACGGCCACTATCGACACCACCCGCTCAACCAAGGTCATCGGACCCGCTGGGCCTTCGATAACCAACGTGGCCTTGTCACGGCCCATCCGGCGGGATGCCCCGCCCGCCAGCACCACGGCGGCCAATGGCAGGGACGACGTCACACCGGTGACGTTAGCGCAACAAACCGGCGCGCAATCAGGCGACGGTCCAGGTGTCCTTGCCGCGCAGCAGCGACTGTAGCGCCGCCGTGTCATGGGGCTTGGCATCGCGCGCGGCCACAAGCTGCGCGCGAGCCGCGTCGTCGTAGGTCGGCTTGCTCACCTGGCGGAAGATGCCCATCACCATGTGGTCCAGGTTCTGGTCCGACAGCCGCGATAACGCAAATGCATATGCCGGGTCCTCGAGGTTCGCATCATGGACCACGATCTCCTCGGCCGCCACATCGGCGGTCTTGGCGGTCTCCAGCCCATATCCCGTCTTGACCACGCAGTATTCGCCATCCGCGCCGAACGTTATGGGCTCACCATGGCTGAGGTTGATCAGCCGCTCCTCGGCACCTTCCTTGCGTAACGCATCGAACGAGCCGTCGTTGAAGATCGGGCAGTCCTGCATGATCTCGACGAGCGCTGCCCCCCGATGCTGCGCGGCGCCGCGCAGTACCTCACTGAGTCCCTTGCGATCGGAGTCCAGCGCGCGGCCGACAAATGTGGCCTCGGCGCCCAGTGCCAGCGACACCGGGTTGAACGGATAGTCCAGCGAGCCCATCGGAGTGGACTTGGTGACCTTGCCGACCTCGGAGGTTGGCGAATACTGTCCCTTGGTCAACCCGTAGATCCGGTTGTTGAACAGCAGGATCGTGAGGTTGATATTGCGCCTTAACGCGTGGATGAGATGGTTGCCACCGATCGACAGTGCGTCGCCGTCACCGGTGACCACCCAAACTGACAGATCCTCACGGGCCAGCGCCAGCCCGGTCGCGATGGTCGGCGCACGGCCGTGGATCGAATGGAAGCCGTAGGTCTCCAGGTAGTACGGAAACCGGCTCGAGCACCCGATGCCACTGACGAAGGCGATGTTCTCACGCCGCAGACCCAGCTCGGGCAGGAAGTTGCGGATGGTGTTGAGGATGACGTAGTCACCGCAACCGGGGCACCAGCGGACCTCCTGGTCGCTGGTGAAGTCCTTGGATTTCTGGGGCTGGTCCGTCGTCGGAACCAGGGCGGTTTTCGTCGGCGCGGCGGGAGTCAGTCCCAGATCGCTGCCGATGACCTGGTCGGCTTCGCTTCTCGCTGTCGTCATGCGCTCGCTCCCACACCGGTTTCTATGGTGGCCGCCGCCAGCCGGGCGAACTCGGCCTTTTCCAGTTCCTTCTCGCCCAGCGTCCCGTCAAGTGCGGACTCGATGATGCTCTCGACCTCATCGGCCAGGAATGCCATGCCCTCAACCTTGGTCACGGACTGAATGTCGACCAGGTACTTCCCGCGCAGCAGCAGCGCCAGCTGGCCGAGGTTCATCTCGGGAAGAACAACCGAGGAGTAGCGGCTGAGCACCTCCCCCAGGTTCCCCGGGAACGGGTTGAGGTTGCGCAGTTGCGCGTGGGCGACCTTGATGCCCTTACGCCGGGCTCGCCGGCAGGCCTCGCCGATGGGGCCGTAACTGCTGCCCCAGCCGAGCAGCAGGAGCTGCGCCTCACCGCTGGGATCGTCGACCTCGACATCGGGAACCTTGATGCCCGCCACCTTCTCGTGGCGCAGCCGGACCATCAGGTCGTGGTTCTTGGGCTCATAGGAGATGTTGCCCGAGCCGTTGGCGGCCTCCAGACCGCCGATCCGGTGCTCTAGGCCGGGCGTCCCCGGAATGGCGAACTGGCGGGCCAGCGTCTCGGGGTCACGCGCATAGGGCGCGAAGGGCTCACCAGACTTGGCCAGCGTGTGCACGATCGGCTCGTAGGAACTCACGTCTGGAATCCGCCACGGCTCTGAGCCATTGGCGATGGCACCGTCGGACAGGATCATCACCGGCGTGTGGTACTGGATCGCGATGCGGGCAGCCTGCACGGCGACGTCGAAGCAGTCGGACGGGGACCGTGGGGCCAGCACCGCGACGGGCGATTCACCATTGCGCCCGAACAGCGCCTGCAGCAGGTCGGCCTGCTCGGGCTTGGTGGGCAGACCCGTCGACGGGCCGCCGCGCTGCACG
>JAGQTR010000292.1 GCA_020438915.1 Mycobacterium sp. | reverse complement strand
AGCGGCGGAAACAGCCACTTCGGTCCGATCTGCACGCGCGTGATCGGGCCGCCCGCTTCGCGGATCACCTCCTGACCGGTGTCCAGCGCCCGCACCAGCTTGACCAACTGCCGATAGGGCAACGGATTCTTCGGTACCGGGGGCAACCCGGCCACGGCCGGGCCCGTCATGGCGCGTGCCAGCTCAGCACCTCGCCCTTGCCAGCGGTCAACACGGTGCCGGGCATCACGCGGAGTCGATAGGGCGCCAGTCGCAGCACAGCGAACGCGTCGCAGGTGGGACCGTCTTTCCACATCGGAAGGCTGGCCGGGTCGTAGCCCACCGGTTCCGTGCCGGTGGCGAACTTCTCCCACACCGCGGTGCGGGTCTCGTCGTCGGTGTACCACTCGACCAGGCAGTCGGCGGCGCAGGTGTCGTGGTTGGTGGTCCAGTAGCTGACCGAAACGTCGGGATGGGCGGCCAGGTGAGCGCGTTTGAGCGGCGTCGGCACCGTCGCGACCCAGCCCAGCAGATCAGTGCCGTCCCATTCCCAGATCGGATGCAGGATGCGCGACCGCGGTTTGCTGTCTGCATCCACGGTCGCTACCGAGGCCCACACGATCGAATGGGCCATGCGCACGAAAGCCGTCGCGATCTGGTCCAGAGGTGTCACGAAACATCAGCCTAGGCATCCGGCTCACTGCCCCGCGACCAACGCCCTCACTCGTCGAGTTTCTTGCGGAACTCCTCTGTGTTGCGGTACTGCACGTCACCCTCCTCGGTCGACGTCTCGACGTGGCCTTTGTCCTTGTCATCGACCCAGTCGGTGACCGCGGTGCCCGATACGGTGCCGCCGCTGCCCGGCAGGGTTGTGGACTGGAGTTCGTCGGCGGGCTTCCCAGCCATCTGCTTGGCCGCTTCGCGGTGCTCATCGGTGACTTCGGGTTTCTCGGTGCGCTGCCCGTCCTGGCCGTCTGTGTCCTCATTCATGCTTTGCGGCTGCCCGAATATGTCACCGGCGAAACAATTCAGGCCGGCACCGCCCGCAGCGATGCAGGCAGGCTGGGCAGAAAATGCCGGCGCGCGAAAGCCCGAATCTCGTCAGGGGTTTGCAGCGGCTGCGCGCTCGGCAGTAGAAGCGCCATGGCGGCGTAGCGCAGAATGCAGTCTGCGAGTTCGTCGACGGCTTCGGGGCCGATCCGCTCGGCGAAGCCCGGTGGGAAGATCGTCCGCAACGCCTCGGCAATGCGCTCGATGGCTGCCTGATGATGACGGCCGGCCAGTTCGAGGACCAAGCCGGGTTCGTCGGTGATCATCTGGTGCAGCACCCGGTGCCTGCGGAACTTCACAATCGACAACGTGAACGCCTCGACATAGAAATTGGCCTGCGGCCCGGCTTCTTTGAGCTCGGCGGCGATATCGGCGAAGAGCTTTACGTTCTCGCGCTCGATGACCGCGCCGACGAGCTCGTCTTTGTTGGCGAAGCGCCGGTAGATCGTGGTCCGGCTGACCCCGGCGCGTCGCGCGACATCGTCGAGGGCGACCCGGCGAAATCCGTGCCGCTCGAACTCTACGACCGCGGCGTCGAGGATGTGTTCGGTGGCCAGCTCAGGACCGGGCATAGCCCTGGACCGCGTACCCGTTGTAGCGCATCCGCATCGGCAGCCGATCCCAGATCCAATTCACCGCCGAGGACCGGCACACCGCGGCAAATCGCTGATAGTTGCGCTCCTGCTTGGCACTCCATGGCAGCTCCAGCAACTCCCGGGCGCGCGGTGGCAGACCGCCGGTGGTCAAGAACGCGGCCAGCGGGTTGAACGCCGGTGCCACGAGCCGCCACACGAGAGGGTGCACCGCCTTGGGCTTGGGGAATCCTTTGGTGACGTAGCCGACGCCGTACTTCGCCGACGGATGTGCGACGACCACCTGGTCCATCATTCGGTCCCAGTACTGCTTGAACTCGGCGTAGTCGGCCGGCATCGGACGGTCGCTGACGCCGTAGCGGCGATACCAGGTCTTGGACTCGCGATAGATCTGCTCCTTCTCGGCGTCGGTGAGACGCTTCACGAACGTGTCGGCGAAGTACAGGGTCTGTTCGAGAAAGGTGGCGTGCGCCCAGAAGTAGGTGTCCGGGTCCAGTGCGTGATAGCGGCGGGCGGCGACACCCTCGGCAGCGGGCATGTCGCCCTTGACGTGGTGGTGGAAGTCGCGGACCTGTTGCCCCGGTGCGGATCCACTGGGGTCTTCCTCGGATCCGTAGATGGTTTTGAAGATCGGCGGGATGGTGCGTCTGAGCCGCTCGGCGGTGTCGGCGAAGAACGTCGAATGGTCGTACACGCCTTGGCCGAGCTCGGCCAGCATGTTTTGCAGCACTGCCGGCCGCGGGCCGATCAGGTACATCCGGTTGTCGCCGAAATATCGCCATACCAGCGATTGCGGGCCGAGTGGCAGGGCGTCGTCGAGATGCTCGCTGTGGTGGGCCAACTCCGTCATGAGGAACAATGTTACATAATTTGCACTTTGTATCAACCCGGGCTCGGGTCGCTTCGCAGTCGACTCATGCCCACGACAGCCAGCACTCCGGCTGCGGTGGCCAGCAGCAGCGCCAGCGTCAGCAGCGGCGGGTAGTACACCACCGACGTCGTCGCCGGCTCACCCTCGAGCACGGGGGCGACGACGACCTCGGAACTCGCTGCCAGCCAGCTCAGCACACCACCCACGGTGGCGACCCCGGCCAGCAGCAGTTCGACGACCGCACGTCGCGTCGTCATGGGTTTGCCTCCGGCGGAATGCGCTCCTCGACCAGGTTGATCAGCGCGGCCCGCAATTGCTGATGCTTGCGGGCCCACGCCTGCGCAGTGCGGTCGTGGGTCAGCCGCAAGCCGATGCCGGTACGGCCTCGCGGCACCCCGGTCAGCTCACCCAGAGCCCGCGCCGACTGCCACTTCGGCGCTTCCTTGCCGACGGCCTCCGGATAGATCCGCACGATCTCGTTGGTCAGGATGGTCTCCGCACCTTGGCGCAGGGTGTCGACGGTCAACTCGACCGAGGTGTGGATCCGGGCGGCTTTGACCTGGATCCACAAGAATCCGGAAACAAGAACCAAGAACAACGTGGGGATGAACCACTGAATCCCGTAGCCGGCCGACAGCTGGATCAACGCCATGATGATGCCGGCTGCCGGACCTGCCAGCAGCCACAGCCAGCTGCCGCCCGGCTCGGCGAAGAGCACCTCCGAAGGTGCGGCCGGATCTTCGGCGCCCACCCTGTCCTCGGTCACTGTGCCATCGCCGACGACAGTCCCAGCGTGACCATGCGGGGCCGGGTCGAGGGCGCGGGTAGTGGGGTGGCCATGGTCGGGTCAGCCTAACGAACACACCACCTACCCAGGTCGTGGGCTATTGCGGAACGAGAAAACCTCGCCCACCGGTCGTCTGGGTGTCGCCCGTGGGTGTTCACCGGCGGCCGGTGGCTGCCCGACACGGATCAGCAGCTGCGGCAATCCGCGCTGGCCGGTGAGTTCACCGATCAACCTCCGGCTCGGAGCGATCTCCGTCATATGGGTCAGGGTGCATGTCGCCAGCCCGGCCGCGGTGCACTCCAGTAACACTGTCGAGAGGACTTCGCCGCACCGCAGCACCTCCGGCCCGGCGTCTGGAGGATCCGGCGAGGTGGACAGCACGATGATCTTGGCATGATCGGCGCCGACCTCGGCGCGGCGTTGACCGTAACCGGTGGTCGGGAAAGTCCGCGCGACGTCGACCCGGTCAGCTTCTGATGCTGATACCCGCGAGCTCGGCGGGACACCCTGGTCTAGCCCGAAAGGGGATGTCCACCAGCGCAATTCGGACTGGTAGGTCGGATCTTGACGTCGGATCTCCTCGGTGAGCCGAGAAGCCTCCGCCAACTGAGCGCGGGCATCGTCGGCTACCACCGCCAGCATCACCGCGTGACCGTCGACGAAGTCGCGCAACCTGGATTCCAGAGCGGCCCAGCCGCGGGGCGCGGCCAGCGGCAAACGGTCTGTGCGGCGGCGGTGAATCGCCTCGGCCCGGCGGCGCTGAGCGGCGTCGACGTCCGAGGACGGACTGAATTCGACTGCAGCGAGGTGGCCGGCATCGGCGCGATCAGGAAAACGGGCAACGCTGGTGTCCCAACCAACGGCGGCCATCGCTATGCGTAGGTGATCGAGCGCCGCGCCACAGCTGAGGATCATCTCCCGGCCGGTGCTGTCGATGGTCGGCACCAGACGCCGGCGGTCGGCGAACAGATGAAGGGCCGAGCCGTCGGCAACCCACTTCCAGGGTTGACTGTTGTGCACTGACGGTGCGCGACAGGCCAGAGCCACCGCATCCTGGATCACGTTGACTTCCGGCATATTTCCTGTCATACCGCACTGGGGCCACTCGATGGGCGAGAGATCGGCGCGAGTCGTCATCAGGGTGCCACGGTTTCGGCCAACCCTGCCCGCGCGATCACTTCTGGGTGTTCGATGGGACTGTGAACACTGCGACGGCGCAGGATTCCGGACGACAGCGCAGAGTGAATTTGGCTCTGGCGACCTGGGTTTCTGTGATCAACTTCTGGGCCTGGAACATGATCGGCCCGCTATCCCCCACCTACGCCGCTGAGCTGTCACTCAGCAGCAAGGAAGCGTCCATGCTGGTGGCCACTCCGATCCTGGTCGGAGCGATCGGCCGGATCGTTGTCGGACCGCTTACCGACCGGTACGGCGGCCGGACGATGTTCATCGCGGTGTCGGTGGCGCCGATCCTGCCGGTACTGGCCGTGGGTGCCGCCGGTGCAGCCGGGTCCTATCCGCTGCTTCTGGTGTCCGGGTTCTTCCTGGGGATCGCAGGAACCGTCTTCGCCGTGGGTATTCCGTTCGCCAACAACTGGTACCCACCCGCCCGCCGCGGATTCGCTACCGGCGTGTTCGGCATGGGCATGGTCGGCACCGCGCTCTCAGCACTCTTGACCCCGCGTTTCGTCGAGTGGTTCGGGTTGTTCCCAACCCATGGCATCATCGCCGCCGCGCTGGCGGTGAGCGCGTTGCTGTGCGTCCTGCTGATGCACAACGCGCCCTTCTTCACGCCCAACCACGATTCAGTGCTGCCTAAACTGAAGGCGGCGGCGAAACTAGCCGTGACCTGGGAGATGTCACTGCTCTACGCGGTGGTGTTCGGCGGATTCGTGGCTTTCAGCAACTACCTGCCCACTTACATCAGAACGATTTACGGGTTCTCGGTCGTCGACGCCGGCGCCCGTACTGCCGCGTTCGCACTGGCCGCCGTGCTGGCCCGGCCGATCGGGGGTGCACTGGCAGACCGGATCGCCCCGAAATATGTGGTTCTAGCATCGTTCGCCGGAACCGCGGCGATGGCGTTCATCGCGGTTTTCCAGCCACCGCCCGACCTCTGGTCGGCCGTGACGTTCACAATGCTGGCGGTCTTCCTGGGCATCGGCACCGGTGGCGTATTCGCCTGGGTGGCCCGCCGCGCCCCGCACAACTCAGTCGGCTCGGTCACCGGAATTGTTTCCGCAGCAGGCGGATTAGGCGGCTACTTCCCACCGCTGGTCATGGGCGCAACCTACAGCGTGACCGGTAACCACTACACCACCGGATTGTTGCTGCTGGTGGCCACCGCGGTGCTGGCGTTCGGCTACACCGCTCTGCGCCTGCACGCACAGGAACCGGCGGCGACCACCGAGGAGCCACGAACGTGACGAGCAAACTCCATACCGGCGGCCCGATCGAGGAATTGCTGGGACGCAGCGGACGGTTCTTCACACCGGGCGAGATCTCCGAGGACCTTCGCACCGTCACCCGCAGCGGCGGACGTGAAGGTGATGTGTTCTACCGCGACCGGTGGAGCCACGACAAGATCGTGCGCTCGACGCACGGCGTCAACTGCACCGGCTCGTGCTCGTGGAAGGTCTACGTCAAGGACGGCGTCATCACGTGGGAGACGCAGCAGACCGACT
>JAGQTR010000291.1 GCA_020438915.1 Mycobacterium sp. | reverse complement strand
AAGATCGGCACCACCGGCCGCGGTATCGGGCCGTGCTACCAGGACAAGATCGCCCGTATCGGGATTCGCGTCGCCGACGTGCTCGACCCCGGGGTGTTGGCCGAGAAGATCGAGGGCGCACTGGAATTCAAAAACCAGGTGCTGGTCAAGATCTACAACCGCAAGGCGCTGGATTCGGCGGAAGTGGTCGAGGCGCTGCTGGAACAGGCAGAGGGGTTCAGCCATCGCATCGCCGACACCAGGCTGCTGCTCAACGCGGCGCTGGAGGGCGGGGAAACCGTGCTGCTGGAGGGCTCGCAGGGCACGCTGCTCGACGTCGACCACGGCACGTATCCCTTTGTCACCTCGTCGAATCCGACCGCGGGCGGCGCCTCTGTCGGATCCGGTATCGGGCCGACCCGAATCACTACCGTGCTCGGGATCCTCAAGGCCTACACCACCCGGGTCGGCTCGGGGCCGTTCCCCACCGAGCTGTTCGACCAGAGCGGTGAGTATCTGGCCAAGACCGGTGGCGAGATCGGCGTGACCACGGGACGGCGTCGCCGTTGTGGCTGGTTCGACGCGGTGATCGCACGGTACGCCACCCGGGTCAACGGCATCACCGACTACTTCCTCACCAAGCTCGACGTGCTGTCAAGCCTGGAAACCGTGCCGATCTGTGTGGGCTACACCGTCGACGGCAAACGCACCGACGAGATGCCGATGACCCAGAGCGACATCGCCCGCGCCGAGCCGATCTACGAAGAGCTGCCCGGGTGGTGGGAGGACATCAGCGCATGCCGCACCTTCGACGAGCTTCCCGCTAAGGCACGCGACTATGTGCTTAGGCTCGAAGAGCTTGCCGGAGCGGATGTCTCGTGCATCGGTGTGGGCCCAGGGCGAGACCAGACGATCGTGCGACGTGACATCCTGGCCGCCAGATGACCGACGACCCGAGGGCGGTCGATCCCGAATACGACAGCCACGGCGGATTCCCGAATTTTGAAGTGGCGCAGCCGGGTCCGGGCTTCGGGCGGTTCTTGACGGCAATGCGGCGGGCACAAGATCTGGCCGTGTCGGCAGATCCCGATCCAGACACCTGGGAGCGCGCCGCTGACCTCGCCGAAAACCTGGTCGAGCTGTTGGGCCCGTTCGAGGCGGCCGAGGGCGTCGGCCCCGCCAACCGGGTGCCCACCCTACCCGGCGGCGGCAGCCTGCTGATGCCGCCGTACCGGGTGACCCGGTTTGAGCCAGATGGGGTCGAGCTGGAGGTGATGTTCGGCCGATTCTGCGTCGGGGGCAACTCCGCGGTCCACGGGGGAGTGCTACCCCTGCTGTTCGACTCGCTATTCGGGATGGTCATTCACACCGCCGGACGGCCGATCAGCCGGACCGCCTACCTGCATGTGGACTACCGCAACGTCACACCGATAGACACCGTGCTGACCGCGCGGGGGTGGGTGCGCGAGACGGCCGGGCGCAAGGCCTTCGTCAACGCCGAACTGCGCGACTCCGACGGCAAGCTCCTGGCCGAGGCCAACGGATTGATGATCCGGCTGCTGCCGGGCCAGCCGTAGCGGCAAGCCGCCGCGGCGGGAACCCGGGCCCGCCTATGCTGCCGTTCATGTCTGGTTTCGAACCCTCACTGCCGCCAGAGCTCGACGACGTTCCTTCAGCGGGAGACGTTCTTCCGGCGCCGGCCGATCTGGCCGGCCGACCCTACGCGCTGCCCATCGATATCCTCGGTGAGTTACACGGACCGGTGTTCTATGCCGGCTACAGCGGAGTCCAGAAGCTGTACCTGTGTTCGCTGCCGCTGGTGGAAGAGGTCTGCGACGAGAACAGGTTTGCCAAGAACCTGACCCAGTCCCTGGCTCAGGTTCGTCCGCTGGCTGGCGACGGGTTGTTCACCGCTTACCACGGGGAGCCGAACTGGCAGAAGGCGCACGACGTGCTACTGCCCGGCTTCAGCTACGCCGGGCTGCGCAACTACCACGCCGCGATGTTGGAGATCAACTGCCAGCTCATCGCCCGCTGGGATGCCAGCGCCGGTTCTCGACCGGTGGACGTCGCCGATGACCTGCAGAAGCTCGCCATGGACACCGTCGCGCTGGCCGGGTTCGGGGCGCGGTTCCAATCGTGGGACTACGACGGGCTCGCCCCGATCCCGAAGAGTTTCACCGCGGCGTTCGACGCGCTTGGAATGCCGCAGAAGGCAACGGAATTCGAGACCGAGCTGGCCACCCTCCACAGATTCTTCGACGGCCTTGTCGATGAGCATCGTGACGGCGGCCCCGACGAACCCGACGATCTCCTCTACGCGATGCTCGCTCATGATCGCGACGGCAAGCCGGTGCTCGACGAGCAGAACATCCGCAACCAGATCATGACGTTTCTCATTGCCGGGCAACTGACGACGTCGGAACTGATGCCCACCGCGCTCTACAACATCGTGCACCATCCGGCGGTGCTGTCCCGGGTTCAGGCCGAGGTAGACGAGGTGTTCGGCACGGACGACGACTACCTGCCCAGCTATGACGACATCGGCAAATTCACCTATCTGCGGCAGGTGCTCAGCGAGACCCTTCGACTGTCGCCTCCTGTACTCAGCTTCGACCGAATGGCGCTGGCGGACGACATCATCGGCGGCAAGTACCCCATCAAGCGGGGCCAAGCCGTCACAGTCCTCACCGGGGCGTTGCACCGCCAACCGGAATGGGGCGACAACGTTGAGCTTTTCGACCCAGACCGATTCGAACCCGCCCTTGCCGCAGCCCGCCCGGCCGCCCTGTTCAAGCCATTCGGAACGGGGGCCCGGTCATGTATCGGCCGGCAGTTCGCGCTGCACGAAGCCACCATGGCGATCGCGCGGCTGGTCCACAGATACCGCCTGATCGATTCGCAACACTATGTGCTGCAATGGGATAGTTCGCTCAGCCGCCGTCCGGTCGGTTTCCACCTCGACCTGATCCGACGGACCCCCGCCGACCGCCACCGTGCAACGACGGCGGAGGCGGCGGGGTCGGCCACCGCTGGACACCAGTCGCAGGGGGTCGTACCCATCAAGGCTGGAACTACGCTGGCGGTCCTGCACGGCTCAAACCTCGGCACCTGCCGGGCGTTGGCTGGCCAACTCGCCGAAGAGGCCACCGACATGGGCTGCGCCGCAACGGTCGAACCGCTGGATAACGCTATCGGCGGGCTTCCCGAGGCAGACGCGATCCTGATCGTTGCGTCGTCCTACAACGGTCAGCCGACCGATGACGCGCGCGGTTTCTTCGCATGGCTGCTGAGCGACGAAGCCGCATTGAGTGGTACGGCCAACTTCGCGGTATTCGGTGTCGGTGACCACAACTGGACCGATACCTACCAGGAAGTGCCCAAGCGCATCGACGAGCGGCTGACCGAGCTGGGTGGCCAGTGCCTGGTCCCGCGCGCCTCGGCCGACACTTCAGGGGATCTCACCGGGACGCTCGAAGAGTTCTCTGCCGCGTTGTGGGTTGCCCTGTCGGAGCGTTTCGGTGACCCGGACGCGACGCCGCTGACCGACACGAACGAGCCCCTCTACGATCTTCATACCATCGACGGTCCGGTGACCGCGGCCATTGATGCCCGGTTCTCGGTGACCCCGATGACTGTGCTGGAGAACACTGCGCTGGTAGGTGAGGACGGAACCTCCCGAGGCCTGGGCCAGGCCAAACGCTTTGTTCGCGTCGCTCTCGGAGAGGGCGTCCGCTACCAGACCGGTGATCATCTGACGGTGCTCGCGGACAACCCGCCCGATCTCGTCGAGACGGTACTGGAAGCACTGGACATCGACGGGAATCTGCGGCTGTCCATCAACACCCGGCGCACCTCGCGGCGGATGATCGCGATCGACCGGGAGGTCAGTGTCCGCGAACTGCTCACCCACTTCGTGGAACTGCGAAAGCCGGCGACACCCAGCCAACTGCGTCGGCTCGCGGCCACCAATGCGTGCCGGCCGGAGCGGCAGCGCCTCGAAGAACTCGCCGAGGCGTCGGAGCCCTGTGTTCTGAGCCCGCTGGAAATTCTTCACACGTTCCCCGCCTGCGAGGTCACCGGGGCCGAGCTCCTGGAGCTGCTCGACCCGATGACACCGCGTCACTACTCGATTGCGTCCTCGTCGCGGTTGTCGCCGGACATCGTCGCCCTGGTGGTCAGTGTGCTCGATGCCCCGGCCCGGTCGGGTCAAGGTTTGTTCAAAGGAGTGGCGTCAAACCATCTCGCCGCAATCGGCGCAGGCGCGCAGATCCGTGCCCGGGTGGACCCGGCGCGGCAGGCCTTCCGGGCGGGCGCGGACCCGGAGAAAAACGTGATCCTGGTCAGCGCGGGGACCGGCGTCGCCCCATTCCGCGGCTTTCTCGGTGACCGCCTGGCGGCCCAACGCGCTGGCACACCGTATTCGCCAGCGTTGTGTTTCTTCGGGGTTCGCGACCCCGACGTTGACTACATTTTCGCAGAACAGTTCAGTGAAGCCGAAGATTTGGGGATCGTGCGGATGCGTCCGGCGTTTTCGCGGGCACCGCAGAACGGGGTCCGCTACGTGCAGGACCGTATCGCCGCCGACGCGGACGAAGTTTGGGAACTGCTCGGCGACCCAGCCAACAACACCCACGTGTACGTGTGCGGCGACGGCGCCAAGATGGCTCCGGCGGTGCGGCAGGCTTTCCTAGAGATCTACCGCGCGCGCACCGGCGCCGGGGAGACCTCGGCCCACGAGTGGCTCACTGGACTGGTGGAGTCCGATCACTACGTCGAGGATGTGTGGGCGGGATGATCGCCGGTTCGATCGGATCGGCCGACCTCGGCGTGCCACGATGGAGCGGTGACGCATCCGGTTGACCGCCACATCCGCCGTCTCTCGACACCCAGGGCTGCCGCTTTCGCCGGTGTGCTGTTCGCCTTGCTTTTCGGGGCGGTACTGGTGTTGATCCGCACCGCGCTGCCCGAGGGGCAAATGCTCGGCTCACAGTGGGTCGCCGGTTCGGCCGGGCGATTGCGGGCGGCCATCATTCTGATGCCGTTCGCGGGCATCGCGTTTCTGTGGTTCATCGGCGTGGTGCGCGACGTCCTGGGCTCGCTGGAGGACAAGTTCTTTTCGACGGTGTTCATCGGCAGCGGGCTGCTGTTCCTGGCGATGATCTTCGCCTCAACGGCAGTAGGTGCCGGACTGCTCGCCAGCAAAGAATTCCTTATCGAGGGCGGAGAGCGCACCGAGGTGGCGGCGTTCGGTCAGGCGCTACTGGTTGCGCTCAGCAACACCTATGCGTTGCGGATGGCGGGGGTGTTCATGATCTCGCTGGCCACCATCTGGTTGCGGACCGCACTGATGCCCCGCTGGCTGGTGGTGGTGTCCTACATTCTGGCAGTAGCTCTTCTGGTGGCCAGCGACACCACGTTGTGGATGACGGTGGCCTTTCCACTGTGGGTGCTGGTGGTCAGCGTGCTCATACTGACGCGCCCCGACATGATCGCTGTGGCCGGCGACCGAGACGGCTTCGATGCGGGGCCAGACTCAGCGCGGTCCCCGTGACACCGACTCAGCGATCGACGCTACCGGCCCGGGCGCGGTGCCGGCCTCCCGGCGCGGCGGATTGGTCGCTGCTGTTCAGCGCCGGCCACCAGATCCGCGAGCCGATGAGGGTGAACAGCGCCGGGATGATCACCGTGCGCACCAGGAAGGTGTCCAACAAGATTCCCAGCCCGACGATGATGCCGATCTGGGTGAGCACGATCAGCGGGAGCACGCCCAACACGCAGAACACCGCCGCCAACACGATTCCCGCACTGCTGATCACCGCGCCGGTGGCAGAGACCGCTCTGATGATGCCGTCGCGGGTGCCGTGCTCGGGTGTCTCCTCGCGGGCCCGGGCCACCAGGAAGATCGTGTAGTCCACTCCGAGTGCCACCAGGAACAGGAACGCGAACAGCGGTGCGGTGTTGTCCAGCGCGGGGAATCCGAACACGTGCACGCTCGCCCAGCCACCCAGGCCCAGGGCGGCCAGTGCGCTCAACACCGTGACGGCAACCAGGACCAGCGGTGCCAGTGCCGAGCGCAGCAACACATACAGCACCACCAGGACTACGGCGAGGATTGCGGGAACCACCACCGCGCGGTCGTGTCCGGCGGCCGACGCGGCGTCTCTTGCCTTGGCGTCCGAGCCGCCGACAAGACCCTCGGGATCTACTTGGTGAACCGAATCACGTAGTGCATCAATGGTTTCAAAGGCCTCTTCAGAAGCCGGGGCGGCGTCGAGGACAACCGACCACTGGCTGAGTCCGTTGGTTGCGGTTCCGGCGGGGGTCACCGACACGACACCGGGTGTGTCGCTGATCGCGCGTTGCACCTCTGGGGCGCGTTCGGTCGAGGCGATCACCCGGGTGGGGTCGGTCAGCCCGCTGGGGAAGTGCGCCGCCAACGTGTCGAAGCCGTTCACCGATTCGGCCTGGACCCGAAATTGCTCGGTCTGAGACAGGCCCAGCGGTGTATTGAGCAGTCCAATGCACAGCAACCCCAGCGCACCGAGCGAGACGACCGCGACACGAGCGGGCCGACGCGCGACGGCGGCGGCTACCCGATGCCATATTCCGGCGTCGGTGAGCGCTTTGTCGCCAACCTGGGGAATGAACGGCCAGAACAGCTTCCGGCCGAATACCCGCAGCAGCGGGGGCAGCACCAGCAGTACGAACACCGCCGCCACGACCAGACCCGAGGCCGCCTGGACGCCCAGGCTGCGAGTACTCGGCGACGACGCCAACAACAACGTCAGCAGCGCCAACACCACCGTCGCGTTGCTCGCGATGATTGCCGGTCCGGCACGACGAACCGCGATGTCCAATGCATCCTGGTGGGACTGATTGCGCCCCAGCTCTTCTCGATACCTCGAGATCAGCAGCAACGCATAGTTGGTGCCGGCGCCGAACACCAGGACGCTGGTAATCCCGGAGGTCGATCCGTCGGGAGTCATGCCGACGGCCTCGGCCACCGCCGTACCGACTACCGCGGCGACCCGGTCGGCGAAGCCGATCACCAGCAGGGGCGCCAGCCAAAGCACCGGGGAGCGGTAGGTGATGATCAGCAACAGCGCCACCACGGACGCGGTGACGATCAGCAACGTCACATTCGCACCGGAGAAGGAGTCGGCGATATCGGCGCCGAACGCCGGCCCACCGGTGACCTCGGCCCGAACGCGATCCGGCAGCCCTTCGGCAGCTGCCGCGCGCAACGCTTCAATCTCGTCGTTGAGTTCGAACCCAGACAGGTCGGCCTGCAGCGGCACCACGGCGATCGCGGCCTGGCGGTCGTCGGAGACCTGGATCGGCGGACCCGTCGCTTCGCTCGCCCCGGGTGCATTTCCCGTCGCTTCGCTCGCCCCGGGTGCATTTCCCGTCGCTTCGCTCGCCCCGGCGAGCATGCGTCGGTGAGCCTGATCGGCCGCATCCAGGTCCGCCGGAGTCAGCGCGGATCCATCCTCGCGGCTGACCACCAGGATCACCGGGACGCGGTCCCCGCCGGGGAACTGGGCGCGCGCCGCGTCTGCACGGGCCGATTCTGCGGTGGTCGGCACCGGCACCGGTGACTGTTCCGCGGAGTCGCCGCCGCCGAGAAGTCCCATCAATGCGCCCGACACGGCGACGATCACCAGCGCGAGTACCCAGGAAAGACGGCGCACCATGCCGTCAATATTTCAGAAAATTAACCATTAATCAATTGAAAGTTCTCCGATATGGTGACCACGTGCAGGAGAATCGGCGGGCGGCGCTGGAGGCACTCATCGCCGGTGACATGCGTGCGCTCACGGCTGCATCGGACCGGATCGGACACAACTTTGCCGGCCGTCACGCGCTGACGGCCAACGACTTTCGTGCGCTGCTTCACGTCAGCGTCGCTGAGAATGCGGGTGAGCCGCTGACCGCGGGCGAGCTCAGGCAGCGGATGGGCATGTCCGGAGCGGCGATCACCTACCTCGTCGAGCGGATGATCACGTCGGGGCACTTGCTGCGCGATTCCGACCCTGCCGATCGTCGCAAGGTCATGCTGCGGGTCGCCGACGGGGGAATGGATGTCGCACGGGAGTTCTTCACCCCGCTTGCCGGCCATACTCACGACTCACTCGCCGACCTGCCCGATGGCGATCTGGCGGCCGCGCACCGGGTCTTCGCCGCGCTGATCGAAGCGATGAACGCCTTCAGGGTGCAACTCGACGCGCAACTCGATCACCCGGATGCGCATGGCGCGGCTCACCGGGCCGCTGGTTCTGGCAGGGTGGATGGTCGATGAGTGAAACGACGGACGGCGA